>CAMKTW010000036.1 GCA_946415795.1 uncultured Bacteroidales bacterium | reverse complement strand
CATCTTCTCAACCGCCCAGCCGCAGATATATTCGCCGTTTTCAAGCACGAACTCTGCGGTGGCGTACTCGGGCCGCCAGGCCTTGAACGCCTCGCAGTCGAGACGGTCGTTACGCACCAGGCTGATGTCCACGTGGATCTCTGTGGTTTCATACTGGTCTTTAAGACCGAGAGAGACAAAGGTGTTGGTGCCGTTTATGCGGTAAACGAAGTTGGAACGGCCCTGGATCATACCCTGATTGATGAGCTTCTTGAACGGCTCATTCTCGCACACGTAGCCGAGGTCGTAAAGGAATTTGTTCCAGAAGCGGGAGTAGATCAGGTGACCGGTGGCGTGTTCCGTACCGCCCACATAGAGGTCCACGTTGCGCCAGTAGTTGTCGGCATCGCTGCTCACGAGTGCTTCGCTGTTGTGGGGGTCCATATAGCGCAGGTAATATGCGCTGCTGCCGGCAAAACCCGGCATAGTGCTCTTCTCGAGCGGATAGCCGTTATAGGTCCAATCCCTGGCACGTGCCAGTGGAGGTTCGCCGGTCTCGGTGGGGAGATATTTGTCAATCTGGGGCAGACGGAGCGGTAGTTCGCTCTCCGGCAGCGGGGTCGCTACGCCCTCCTTGTAATAGATGGGGAAAGGTTCGCCCCAGTAGCGCTGGCGTGAGAAAATCGCGTCGCGCAGGCGGTAGTTTATCTTGCGGCGGCCGAGGCCGTGCTGCTCAATGTAATCGATAGCTGCGGGAATGGCTTCCTTCACGGTCTTGCCGGTGAGGAACCCTGAGTTGCACATAATGCCCTCCTTGGCGTCAAAGCTCTCCTGCGAGACGTCACAACCCTCGATCAAAGGGATGATGGGGAGATTGAACTGCTTTGCAAAGGCCCAGTCGCGGGAGTCGTGTGCTGGTACCGCCATAATGGCGCCGGTGCCATAGCCTGCCAGTACATATTCAGAGATCCATACCGGAACTTTGTCACCGGTGAGGGGATTGATTGCATAAGAACCGGAGAACACGCCGGTTACCTTGCGGGTCTCGGCAATGCGTTCGCGTTCAGTCTTCTTGCGGGCTGCGGACTGGTAGGCTTCAACAGCGGCCTTCTGTTCAGGGGTGGTGAGTTTCTCCACCCATTCGCTTTCGGGGGCGAGCACCATAAAGGTTACGCCGAATATCGTGTCGGCACGGGTGGTGAAGATGGTCATATCGTACTCCTTGTCGCCGTTGTACACCTTGAATACCATCTCGGCACCCTGGCTGCGGCCAATCCAGTTGCGCTGCATCTCCTTGAGGGAATCGGTCCAGTCGAGATCCTCAAGCTCGTCCAGCAGGCGGCCGGCATAGGCCGACACGCGGAGCTGCCACTGGCGCATCTTGCGCTGTTCCACGGGATATCCGCCGCGGACAGAGATGCCGTCCTTGACCTCGTCGTTGGCGAGCACCGTGCCCAGCTGCTGGCACCAGTTCACGCTGGTCTCGCCGAGGTAGGCGATGCGGTATTGCATCAGGATGTCCTGCTGCTGCTTGTAGTCCATCGCCTTCCACTGCTCGGCGGAGAAAGGTTTCACCGGGCCGCAGGCTGCATTTACATTGGCGCTGCCGCCTTCGGCAAACTTCTGCTCAAGAATATCGATGGGGAGCGCTTTGTTTGCGTCATTGTCATAATAGTGGGCAAACATCTTAAGGAAGGCCCACTGGGTCCATTTGTAGTAATCGGGGTCGCACGTGCGCACCTCGCGGCTCCAGTCAAAAGAGAAGCCTATCTTGTCCATCTGGCCGCGGTAGCGGGCGATGTTTGCCTCTGTGGTGGTGGCGGGGTGCTGGCCGGTCTGGATGGCGTACTGTTCTGCCGGCAGGCCAAATGCGTCGTAACCCATAGGGTGGAGCACATTGAAGCCCCGGAGTCTCTTGTAGCGGGTATAGATGTCGCTTGCTATATAACCTAGGGGATGCCCCACGTGAAGTCCCGCACCGCTCGGGTAGGGGAACATATCCAATACATAATATTTGGGCCTGGAGGGATCTGTACTGACTTCAAATGTCTTGTTGTCGGCCCAGTACTGCTGCCACTTCTTTTCGATTTCTACAAAATTATATTCCATCGCTAAAATATTACCATTTGTGCAAAAGGCGGACATCTGTCTGCCCGCGAAATACGCCGGGCGCAAATATACGGAAATTAGTGCTTTTTAAGTCTGAATTCTACCGGAATGGTGATTTTTGTACGAACTTTTTTGCCGTCTATTGTCCCGGGAGTCCACTTGGGGGATGCTCCCACCACGCGGAGCGCTTCGGCGTCGAGCAATTCGTTCACGCCCTTCTCTACGGTTACGTTGCTCACGTTCCCGTCTGCCTCGATAATGAAAGAGACATTCACCACAGCCCGCAGTAAGGTCTCGCCGCGCTGGTTTGTCACCTTCTCGAATCCGTCGGGGCCGTCGGAAAGTGCCCCCTGAGGGTAGTTGAGGTATTTGTAAACCCACTTCTCAAGAAAACTTTTTGCAGGCTCTCGGAAAAACTTGGGCTGGACATCACAATCTCCCAGGGAGTATATCCGTTCCTGTCTGGCATCCTTCTCCTCGCAGGGGTTGTCGATGCCGTTCACGGTGGTCACAAAGGCTGCGATGTAAACCGTTTCAGCCGCCAGATTGTCGTATAGCAGCAGGTCGGGGGTGTCGCGTATCGTGCGGTATTCTGAGCTGATTCCGGTAGAGAAGGTCAAGTTGGGGATACCGGCCTGTTTGAACGCCAGGTTGTCGGAGGGGAATACCACTCCGTTGTGCAGGGCAGGGCGGGCAGTGACGGATTCTTTCTCCAGCACTGTATCCATCAGCCTGTGAAGAGCCTTGGGAGAGATAGCGCTGTATATCTCAAATGGATTGGATGCATTGCCTCGCCCCAGCATATCCAGGTTTATCATCATCTTTACATTGCCGATATGGCTGAAGCCGCCGGCGCAGGCAAAGTAGCGGCTGCCGGCAAACTCCTGTTCCATTGCCCCAAAACCTACGAACAGAACGCTGCGGCGCAGCGCTTCCTGGTTGCCGGCGACGATACGGGCCACCTCTGTGAGCGCGGCCACTCCGGAGGCGTCGGAGTCCGCGCCCGGATAGATCCGCTTCTGAGGGACTCCGTCTATGTTGACGGTGTAATAACCCAGGTGGTCCAGGTGCGCCCCGACCACTATATACTCTTCGCGAAGGATGGGGTCGGATCCCTCGATGATTCCCACTATGTTGCGGGAGGATATGGTGTCGCCGGCGGCAGTGATTATTGTGAAGGTGTCTCCGTCACGGTCGGTGAGCATAGTGACGCCGGTCTCTTCCAGGCGGTCATAGAGATAAGAGGCGGCCTGCCGTTCCCCGTCGGAGCCGGCCTGGCGCCCTTCGAGTGATGGGTCACAGAGATAGCTGATATGGCGGCGGAGGCTGGCCTCAAGGCTTTGTGCTGCAGCCGCAGTGGCGGCAGAGAGCAGCATCAGCGCTAAGATGGTGCGGAAAAGTCTCATACGCCGCCTCAAGGTCAAAGATAGTGCCAGAGATTAACAGAAGGGGGCTTTTACCACCTTTGCCTTGAGCAGGCGGCCGCGGACGTCGATGTAGATTTCACTGCCCAAGGCATAGAACGGGGCGGCCACATACCCCAGGCCGATAGCCTTCTTTACGGTGGGGCCCATAGTGCCGCTGGTAACGTGCCCTGTCTGGTTCCCGTCTGCGTCACATATGGCGTAGCCGTGACGGGCGATGCCGCGGTCCTCGAGTTCGAATGCCACCAGTTTGCGTTTCAGCCCCTCTTCTTTCTGTCTCAGAAGGTAGTCCCGGTCAACAAAGTCGCCCTTGGATTCGCAGAATTTGGTGATCCAGCCAAGACCCGCTTCAAGGGGAGAAGTGGTGTCGTCCATATCGTTGCCGTAGAGCAGGTAACCCTTTTCCAGGCGGAGAGTGTCGCGGGCACCCAGCCCCACCGGCACTATGCCGTAAGGCTCGCCTGCCGCAATAATGGCATCCCACAGCCTGCAGCCGTCGGCATTGGTTACATACACCTCGCATCCGCCGCTGCCGGTGTAGCCTGTGGTTGCCAGCAGGGCGTTCTCAATGCCAGCTACGGTGAGCTGTCTGAATGTGTAGCTGGGCATCGACATTATATCTTCGCTGCAGAGTTTCTGCATCAGTTCCATTGCCTTAGGCCCCTGGATGGCCAGCTGGCAGGTGTCGTCGCTGGCATTCACAATGTCGGCGCCGACCTTCATCCCAAAAAGGCCGGCAAAAGAGCAGATGTGTTCCCAGTCCTTCTCTATGTTGGCGGCGTTCACGCCCAGCAGATATCTGGTGTCGGAAAAACAGTACACGATGAGGTCGTCAACTATTCCGCCGCGGCCATTGGGGAAGCAGGTATATTGCGCCCGTCCAGGGTAGAGGGCATCTACATCGTTGGTAGTTATATATTGCAGCAGAGCTTTGGCGTCGGGGCCGGATACCCAGATCTCTCCCATATGGGAAACATCAAAAATACCTGCGCTTTCGCGCACTGCGGTGTGCTCTTTTATCAGGCCGGAATATTCGATGGGCATATTGAACCCTGCAAACGGGACCATCTTGGCCCCCAAAGCGATGTGCTTCTGTGTAAATACTGTCTCCTTCACTGTTGTTCCAGATGCAATTTCTTAGCTGTGTTGTATATCCAGACACCTTCCGGCATCTTTTCGTTCCTGTAGAAGTCCAGCATCATACGGTATGTATCTTCATAGCTGCTGCCGTGGCATATCATCACCGCAGTGAAGCCGTTCTTCATCTTTACCCGTTCAACGGGCACCCCGGAAGCTGAGATGCTGTTGTACAGATATTTTGCGTTGCCCTCATTGCGGAAGCTGCCGATTACCGCGTAAAACCCTTCCGCCAAGCCGGCAGGCTCTTCTGCTGTGGCGGTACCGGTCCTGGTTTCTGCTCCGGCTTCTTTTCCTGTTACGCCTTCGCCCGTTGCCGATGCTGCCCTGATGTCGGCAAAATTGGCTGTCACGGCGCTGGCTGCAGTATCGATATCTTCTGCCATGGCAACGGAAGAGGAGTCGGGCAGGGCGGTATCTATAGTGGCTGCAAGAGAGTCGGCGGTGCGGTGCATCTGCTCTGCCTGCGCCCTGAGGGCGGCGATATCCTTTGAGGTGGGTTTGCCCAGCGAGGAGCGGATGGCGTCACATCCAGTAAATACAATTGCGAGACCCGCTGCAAGGGCGATAATACCGGCTGCTTTCATATTTCGCGAAGGTACTCAATTATATACTAATGACAAAAATAACCTATATTTGTAGTGATGAAGAGATTGTTAGCCCTGTTTACGTTGCTCGTGCTTTTCACAGCCCCCTGCCGTGCCGCTGAACGTGACACGCTCAGGATGAGTTTTGTGGGCGACGTGATGATGCACTACAAGCAGATACGCGCTGCCCGCATCCCGGGCGCTGACTCCACAAAGGCCTCTTCATACGATTTCAGCTCTTACTTTTCGCATATCAGGGGCCGCCTGGATTCGTGTGACATAAGCGTGGCCAATATGGAGTTTCCCGTGGGGGTGGTTCCATATTCCGGCTACCCTGTATTCTCTGCGCCCGAGTCTATCATCCAGGAGGCGGCAGATGCCGGTATGGACCTGCTGCTGCTTGCCAACAACCACATCTGCGACAAGGGGCGGCGGGGGCTGGACAGTACATACGCCATATATTCGCGTATGCCGGTAAAGTTTACCGGACTCTGGCGCGACACTATAGACGAGCAGCTCTATAACCCGGCTATAATCACCTCCAAAGGGTTCAGGGTGGCATTCATCAACTTCTCCTACGGATTCAACGGCTTTACCATACCGCAGCCTTATGTGGCAGGGATGCTGGATTCGCTGCAGATCAAACAGGCTATCCACAGGGCGCGCAACCGAGGGGCGGATTATATCGTCGCCCTGCCGCACTGGGGCGTGGAATACAGCCTCGATGCCAATGCGGAGCAGCGCCGCTGGCGGGACAGGCTCTACCGCTGGGGGGTAGATATGATAGTAGGCTCTCATCCCCACGTGCCGCAGGCGGTGGAATATTCCCAGGGCAGGGTGACTGCTTATTCCCTGGGGAATTACATCTCCAATATGAGCATCGCGTACGGGCAGGTGGGCATCCTGCTCACCGTGAGTGTAGTGCGGCGCGAAGACGGCTCGCTGGAGACGCTTCCCCCCGAGGTGACCTACCTCTGGTGCGGCAAAGCCGGCCAGATGGAGCCCAACTACTCCGTTATACCAATAGAAGAGTATCTCGACCGGCCGGAGGCGTTTATCTCCCGGTCGCAGTACGATAAGATGGTGCGTGAATATATCCGCATAAAACAAAAATTCCAACAATATTGAACAAGACAATTACCCTCACCGAAGTAGATCCGATAGAGATCCTGGGTGTCAACAACAAACTTTTTGACCAGTTCCGCAGTTATTTCCCCGCGCTGAAGGCGACCTCCCGCGGCAACGAGATATTCCTTATGGGCGCGGACGACCAGATAGCCCTTTTTGAAGAGAAACTCGCACAGCTGATCCAGAAAAAGATGACTAGGATGCGCCTGAACAGTTATGACGTTGAATCCCTGTTCGAGGAGAACGGGCGCTCCAGTGAGATAGGGCGGGTAGAGATGCCCGACGGCGGCGACTATGTTATAGTTTATGGCGCCGACGGCAAGTGCGTCAAGGCCCGCACCCCCAACCAGAAGCGTCTGGTAAAGGATTATTACGACAATGACCTGATATTTGCCCTGGGGCCTGCCGGCACGGGAAAGACCTATACTGCGATTGCCCTGGCGGTACGTGCCCTGAAAAACCGCGAGGTCAAGCGTCTTATACTGACACGGCCGGCGGTGGAGGCTGGCGAGCGGCTCGGCTTTCTCCCGGGCGATCTGAAAGAAAAACTCGATCCCTATCTGCAGCCGCTCTATGACGCCCTCCTGGATATGATACCGGCCAAAAAGCTGCAGTCGCTTATGGAGGACGGAACCATCCAGATCGCCCCGCTGGCTTATATGAGGGGCCGCACCCTGGACAAGGCCTTTGTGATACTGGACGAGGCGCAGAACACATCGCTTTCGCAGCTGAAGATGTTCCTGACCCGTATGGGAAACGACGCCAAATTCATTGTGACGGGCGATGCCACACAGATTGACCTCCCCAACCGTGCCGATTCCGGCTTGCTGAAGGGGGTGGAGCTGGTGCGCGATATCCGCGGCATCTCAGTAGTGAACTTTACAAAGGAAGACATAGTGCGCCACCCGCTGGTGACCCGCATAATCGAAGCTTTTGACAAGAAAGAAAAGGAAGAGAAGCACCTCTAACGCACGCATCGTACGTTAAGCGCTATACCGGTTTTGCTTGTGAACGAGGATTTGAATGCGTCGGAATCCCAGTAAATGTAGCGGTAATATGCCTGGTCACTGTTGTAGGCATCTTTGCTCCACCACATCCCATAATCATTACGGCCGTAGAACTGGCCGTCGTTGGTCTGCATATAGCCGCAGGGGAGGGGATTGAACTTGACCTCCGCGGTGTGCTTGTTGTTAACGGAGAATGGCCAGAACCGCTCGCCGTTGAAATAGGCATCGGGGGTGACCTTGGAGGCGGCGCCGATCCAGTCATCTTCAAAGGCCACGGAAGTGCCGCTGATGGCCTTGCCGAGGTCTTCCCAGTCAGAGTTGTCGGGAAGACGCCAGCCGCTGGGGCAGATATCGCCCCGGGTGGCCTCCGTCCAGGTATAATGACGGCCGAACACGTGATTCAGCACGGGGGAATTGGCGTAAACATATCCGGCGCCCTCCCAGGCCAGGTTCTCTGCAAACCAGTCGAGGCTGCCGATGTGCTGATAATGGTAGGCGCGCCGGTCGCGCGGGTCCACGAATACCTTCTGCGATGTATAGGGGAGCCCCTGGAGCGAGCCGGTCATAAGTGTGGTGTCCACCGTGACAATCGTGCGCCTGGCGCTCTCTGTGACGTAGTCCTGATGGTAGGCAAGAGCCTTCACAGAATATTCGTCCGGAGTATCCGGAAACTGCACCACTATGGTGCGGCTGTACAGGGTGTCGGTGTGAATTTTACTGATAACCCATCCCCAGGCCGGGTCTTCCGGGGTGGTGATGCCACCGGCGGTGAGTTCCACGACGTCACCGGCGTAAATATAATCATCGATGTCAAAACAGATGCTGCCCTCCATATAGTTGTAGGTGACAGTTTCTTTGATGCAGGCGGACCCCCCTGCAATCAGGGCGAGACATATCAGCAGCCTTATGAGAGTCTTTTTCATCCGGAATCCGTAAACGTGCAAATTTAAAAAGTTTTTGTTATACTTTTGCATTATGAAACGATTATCGGTACTTATTGTCACTTCGCTTTTGCTCTTTGCCGGGTGCGGCAATGATATGCAATATATCCAGGTGACGGGCCTGGCACAGGGCGGCCAGTACGCCGTAACGTGCAAGATTCCCGACAAAAACCGTGCTGAAGCCCTCAAACGGGCTATCGACGACACCCTCTCTGCAATAGACTGGACACTGTCGGGCTACAACAGCGGGTCTCTGATTACGCAGGTCAATAACGGTCGCAGGCCCGCTCTCAATGATATCTTTGTGGATGTCTTCAACATCTCCAAAAAGATATGGCGTCAGAGTGACGGCGCTTTCGACCCCTCGTGTGCGCCGCTGTTCGATATCTGGGGGTTCGGATTCACGATGGAAGAGATGCCCGGCGACGACGCTGTCGCCAAAGCGATGACCCTGGTGGGAATGGATCGTTATTCTATTGTGGAGGGCAGTGACGGCAACAGGTACCTTGATATGCCAGAAGGGGGCAAGATCAACTTTAATGCTGTCGCTCAGGGCTATACCTGCGATGCGGTGGCCCGGGTGCTGGATGGCTTTGGCTGTACGGACTATCTGGTGTCTATCGGCGGTGAGATAGTATGCAAGGGCCTCAGCGCCCGGGGCGATGCCTGGCACGTGTGGATAGACCGTCCGGAAGATGGCAACCAAGTATCGGGTGCCCTCAAGCAGGATGTAATTAGTGTGACCGACTGCGGCCTGGTAACCAGCGGCAACTATCGCAAGTACTATGTCGTTGACGGCAAGAAATACTCTCACACCATAGACCCACGTACCGGCCGTCCGGTGACCCATAATCTGCTGAGCGCCACGGTACTGGCAGAAGACAGCGCCACAGCAGACGCCCTTGCTACCGCTATGATGGTGCTCGGCTTGGAGAAGTCGCAGCTTCTGGTGGCGTCGTGGGGTGGCAACCCCTCGCGCGGAGCCTATCTTGTGTATGGGGAACAGGACGATATGAAGGTATGGCACACCCCCGGCCTGGTTCTGGAAAGCGGTGATTAGCAGGATAACAGCCTGGAAACAAGCTCCGACAGCAGTTCGGCGTCGCTAGCTTCCCCGCGGGCGTTGCTCTTGCTGCGGTAGTCGAACTCCTTGAGTGTCGCCACCGCTTTCATACACGATTTGAGGGGGTATTTGTGGGCGTAACGGCCGTAGTCCCGCCGCATTATGAAAGGGTTGAGCCCCAGCGCTGCTGCCATTGAGGCCTCGTCCATACGGTCTGCAAGGCAGGCGTGGTATCGGAGCATCTTCAGGAACTGTCCTGAGAGGGCCGCTGTAATCATCTGGATAGGGTAGCGTTTGCTGTTTTCGCCAAAATAGTTGGAAATCTTGTATGCCTTGGCGGCATTCTTGTCGCAGAGGGCGCCTGCCAGTTCAAAGGCGGAGTATTCGCGGCTCATCCCGACGTTCTCCTCAATCGCAGCGCAGGTGATGTGCCTGCTGCCGGCGGGGAGCGACTTGGAGAGTTTGTCCACGGCGAGCGCAATCTTGCTCAGGGAGGTGCCGCACGCCTCGGCAATCATCTCTGCGGCGCCCTCTTCTGCGGTGAACCCTTCGCTGCGGATGTAATCGCCTATCCATCCCGTTATCTTCCACTCCTTGACCGGTTCGCACTCGAGCACTACACCCACCTCGCCGGCGCGTTTGTAGAACTTGGTCCGCTTGTCTATGTTCTTTGCGTTGCTGTCTGGGGCGGTCTTGAAGCAGATGACCAGCACGGTGGTCGGCATCAGTTTGTCAAAATATGATTCTATCCTTTCGACACCCTTCATCCCCTGCGCCTCCTTCACCACTATCACCTGCCGGCTCACCATCATCGGGAACTGGCGGGCGTGGCTCACAATCTCCTCCGGGGTGGTGTCCACGCCGTAGTATATCATCTGTCCAAAGTCCCGTTCTCCGGCGGGCAGGGCCTTCTCCTGTATCCGCGCATCACGGGGCCGAACATCCAGG
>CAMKTW010000035.1 GCA_946415795.1 uncultured Bacteroidales bacterium | reverse complement strand
ACGACAGTTCATTCCGTGCCAAGGATTATATCGCTGCCGCAGGTGGCTACAGCCATAATGCGAACCGGAGAAATGCCTATGTGGTATATATGGGCGGACGTGCAAAGCGTCTGCGGCCAAACACCAAGATATACCCAGGCTCCGAAATATTTGTTCCTGAGAAGGCCAAGTCAGACAAGAAGGATATCAACTACGCAGCCATTGCTTCTATGACTTCGTCTGCAGCATCACTTGGCGTTATGATTGTGACAATGATTTCATACCTTAGGAAATAAGAAGTTATGGAAGAGTTAAGGAATAATCCCGCAACTGAATCTGAGAGGGCTGAGGCTGGCGAAACAGGCCTGATGGACATATTTATCAGGCTGCTTATACACTGGAAGCAGATACTTCTGATAGTGGTTGTTTTTGCCGTCATAGGCGTAGTTGCCGCATTAAGGATGTCCCGTTTATGGAGTGTAACTGTCACGCTTGCGCCTGAATCTCAAAGCCTGAACAACTCAAGTATGGGTAACCTTGCATTGATGCGCCGTTTTGCCACTATCCCGATGACCGGTTCCACCGATGCGATGGATGTGACAATCTTCCCTGATATCTGCTCAAGCACCCCGTTCCTGGCGGCGCTGTTGGATGTCCCCCTTACATCTTATGTCTCTTATGAAGATAGAATGGAGGGCAAAGCCCCCGTTCAAACCACGGTGTATAAGCACATAACAGGGCTTGACGGTATGAAGAAGCGTCGTTTTTCCCTGAAATCCCTGATAAAACCGCTGCTGGCAAAGAAGTCATACAGCGCTCCATACACGGGGGTGAAAGACCCTACAGAACTCCCCAAGATTGCTTCTGAGGTGGTGAATGTCTTGCGGCGCTTTATAGAGGTGACGGTGGACAGAACCACTTTTGTAACTACCATAAGAGTGGTATTTGACGACCCTTTGATGGCAAAGCAACTGGCCGACACAGTTTGCTCCAGACTGCAGGATTATGTGACTGAATATCGTACCAGTAAGGCGCAGGCCGATTATGAGTATTATGTGATTCTGACCGAGGAGGCCCGCTTAGATATGGTGAAGGCGCAGGCCGCCTTCGCTGCAGCCGTCGATTATGACCGCAGCGCCATATTGCAGAGTGCGGCTTCGGAAAAGGACCGGCTCCGTGCCGAGGCGAACCTGACCGGACAGTTATACTCTTCTATGGTGCAGCAGCGGGAGCAGGCTAAGGCGAGGATTCAGGAGGAGAGGCCTGTCTATGCGGTTATACAGCCCGCCGTCCTCCCGCAAAAACCCGCCAACAGCCGCAAACGCAAGGTATTGTTATGGGCATTTGCCGGCGGTGTGCTTGCGTGTGGTTGGTATGGACTGGGAAAAGATTTCTATCTCAAGGTTAAAAAAGATATCAAGGAGCGGATGGAATAATGCAGATTTGAAGTTTTTTTGTAGATTTGTATAGAGAAACAAATCTGATTCTATACAAATGAAAAAATTTTTAATCGCAACACTGTTCCTGGCTTTGGCCTTTTCTGCTTACGCACAGGAAGAAATCAAGAAAACCGGGCTGAATTTTGGCCCGCTGCCGGCAATCGGCTATTCATCGGATTTAGGATGGCATTACGGTGTATTGTCTGACATTTTTTGGTATGGGGACGGAACCACATATCCGGAATATGTCTGGAAGGCAAATGTGGAGGTTTCACGCTATTCAAAAGGCAATACCGTCTTACATAGTTTCTTTGACAGCAAATATCTGATTCCCGGCCTGCGTGTATCGGCGGCAGTATCGTGGTTCGGCAACAAGACCACCAACTTTTACGGCTTCAACGGCGCCTCTTCTCTCTATGACTCCGCCCTTGACGGCATCGTGGACGGCGCAGGTTTCTATCTGATGAAGCGTAATATCTTCCGTGTCCAGACCTGCTTCCAGGGAGCGTTCGGCGACAGCAACTGGGGCTGGGCCGGCGGTCTGACATATTGGAATATCACCACCGGCCATGCAGTGAACAAGGACCTCGATTATGCAAGTGACCATTCCCTGTATGACCTCTATGTAGAGAATGACATCATCCCCGAGGCTGAAAAGAACGGCGGCCAGCATCTGGAAGGTAAGTTGGGAGTCGTATTCGACACCCGTGACCACGAGAACAACCCTCAGCGGGGTACAAACTTTGAACTTTATGTATTTGGTTCTCCCGATATCATCTCCCATCACGATAACAGTTATCTGAAACTTGCGGCTCACTTCAAACAGTTCTTTACCCTGGTGCCGGGCCGTCTGGTATTTGGCGGACATCTTGCATATCAGGGTCTGATTGCAGGTAACGCACCTTTCTATATGCTTCAGTCCATTCAGGCCATCAACATGAAGCAGATCAACACAGAGGGGCTTGGTTCTACCTGCACCCTCCGCGGTACCGTTAACAATCGTCTCCAGGGCAACGGATATGCCTGGATGAATACAGAGCTGCGCTGGAGTTTTGCCAAGTTCCGCTGGATCAACCAGAACTGGACCCTGGCAACCAACCCGTTCTTTGATATGGGTATGGTAGTGCAGCCATATCGTCAAGAGCAGCTGGAAAAGCTGGCTACATATTATACCGGCAATAAAGAAAAGCTGCACATGAGTGCCGGTGTAGGCCTTCATGTGATTATGAATCAGAACTTCAATATCAACTTTGAGTTTGGCAAGGCGTTCTATGACGGTATGCAGATGGGGTGGAAGAACAACGACGGCGCCGGCCTGGGCATCAACGTAGGTCTGAATTATATCTTCTGATATGAAAAGGCTCTTATCTTTTGCCGCACTTCTGGCGGCGGCACTTTGCATTAGCGGCTGTGTCGCCGGCAAATTCATGAGCGGTTACGCGCTTACCCCGAACCCGCATGGAACAGATGATATTGAGCGCTGCCGCCACAAGGCTGATTCCCTGCTTCCCGGCAGTACCAAATGGTACGATGACCTAAAGGCAGAAGGACTGTTGAAGGATACTACAATCGTAGGCTACCGCAATTTCAAGATACACGCATGCTATGTTCCAGCCAAAAACCCTGCCGAAGCAAAGGGTACCGCCATCGTGGTGCACGGTTACGGCGACAACCACATGGTGTTCCTGTATCTTGTACGTATGTACCGTGACGATTTCAACTATAATGTGCTATTCCCCGACCTGCAATATCACGGCTATTCCGAAGGCGACCATACCCAGATGGGATGGTATGACCGCTTTGACGTCGAGAAGTGGATTGAGGTGGCGCACAATATCTTCCATGATGATTTCATGGTATTGCACGGCGTCTCGATGGGAGGGGCTACAGTGATGATGACCGGCGGTGATCCGCTTCCAGAGTATGTGCGCTGCATTGTAGAAGATTGCGGGTACTCGTCCGTAGTAACCCAGTTCAATCATAACCGCAAGCAGAATTTTGCCTTCATACCGCCGGATGTGCTTCAGAGTGCATCTGCAGTGACCAAGAAAAGGTACGGATGGGGTTTCTGGGAGGCATCTTCAGCCAAGCAGCTTGAAAAGTGCACCATCCCGATGCTTTTTATTCATGGCGATGCCGATGATTTTGTACCCATCGACCACCTTTGGATCAATTACAAAGCGAAAAAGCATGGTTATAAAGAGTATTGGGTCGCTCCCGGTGCAGTCCATGCTAATTCCTTCCAGAAGTATCCGGAAGAATACAAAGCGCGTGTAGCGGATTTCCTGCGCATAGTTCCTTATCTGGAGTATAAGTAGCAAATCAATGAATAACAGTAAATACATTTTGGCTCTGGATCAAGGCACCAGCTCCTCCAGAGCCATTGTTTTCGACCACGACGGCCGCATCTGTTCCACTGCACAGCAGGAGTTCACCCAGTATTTCCCACAGCCGGGCTGGGTGGAGCACGACCCTATGGAGATCTGGGCCAGCGAGGCATCTGTGATTGCCGAGGCCATCACCAAGATCGGCATCAACGGGCTGGACATAGCCGCCATAGGCATCACCAACCAGCGCGAGACCACCATAGTGTGGGATGCGGAAACCGGCGCTCCGGTGTGCAGGGCCATCGTATGGCAGGACCGCCGCACCTCAGAGTTCTGCGACGGCCTTAAGGCGCAGGGGCTGGTGGACAAGATCCGGGAGAAGACCGGCCTCATCATAGACGCCTATTTCTCCGGCACAAAGATCAAGTGGATCCTGGATAATGTCCCGGGTGCACGTGAGAGGGCAGAGGCAGGCAAGCTACGCTTCGGCACCGTGGACAGCTGGCTGGTTTGGCAGCTTACCCGCGGCGAGGTGCACGTGACAGACGTCTCCAACGCGTCGCGCACTATGCTCTTCAATATCAACACGTTGGAATGGGATTCAGAACTGCTGGAGCTGCTGGGCGTGCCGGCTTCTATGATGCCGCGCGTTTGCTCTTCTTCCGAGGTTTACGGCTACACCAAGACCACCATCTTTGCTCACGAGGTGCCCATAGCCGGCATTGCAGGCGACCAGCAGGCGGCCCTTTTCGGGCAGATGTGTACCGAGCCGGGCTCTGTGAAGAATACCTATGGCACAGGATGCTTCCTGCTGATGAATACGGGCGAGAAGCCGATTCTCTCCAAGAACAACCTCCTCACCACCGTCGCGTGGAAGATAGGGGATACGGTCAATTATGCGCTCGAAGGCTCAATTTTCGTTGGCGGCAGCGTGGTCCAGTGGCTCCGTGACGGGTTGGGCATCATCCGCTCGTCTTCAGAAATAGAAGCTTTGGCAGCATCTGTCCCCGATAACGGCGGCGTTTACTTTGTGCCGGCACTTACCGGCATGGGCGCTCCCTATTGGGACCAGTATGCGCACGGAGTTATCTGCGGCATCACCCGCGGCACCACTGCGGCACACATAGCCCGCGCGGCCCTTGAGGGGATAGCTTTCCAGACAATGGATATAGTCGCTGCGATGGAGCGTGATGCAGGGGTGCGGCTGGCCAATCTCAAAGTGGACGGCGGAGCCTCCCGCAACAACCTTATGATGCAGTTCCAGAGTGACATACTTGCGGCCGATGTCATTCGTCCGGAAGTGACTGAAACCACCGCGATGGGCGCCTGCTATCTTGCGGGCCTCGCCGTAGGTTACTGGAGATCTCTGGACGAGGTCAAGCGCCAGTGGAAGGCAGAACGTGTGTTCTCGCCGTCTGACGCCGATGTATCTGGTGCCAAGGCCGGTTGGGCTGATGCAATTTCAAGGACTATAAGCAAACAGTAAGATGGATCCAAAGTATATTTTCGAATTTATTGGCACTCTGGTGCTGGTTCTTTTCGGCGACGGTGTATGCGCCGCCTGCTCTCTGAATTATTCAAAGGCAAAGGGTGCCGGATGGGTGGTAATAGCCCTTGGCTGGGGGCTCGCCGTTATGATGGGCGTGCTTGTCGCCGGACCCATATCGGGCGCTCATCTGAATCCTGCCGTCAGTGTAGGCCTTGCCATCGCCGGCAAGTTCGAGTGGGCCCTGGTGCTTGGCTACATCGTTGCCCAGATGCTGGGTGGGTTCTGTGGCGCCGTGCTGGTGTGGATATTCTACAAGGACCATTACAAGGCTACAGCGGATGCCCCGGACACTATTCTGGGCACTTTCTGCACTATGCCTGCTATCAAAAACGGATGGCGCAACTTCCTCTGCGAGGTTATAGCGACCTGCGCCCTGGTGTTCATTATCCTGGCGCTCGGCACTAACGGCAATGCCTTCTCTATGGGTGGCGTCGCTCTTGGAACAGGCGCGCTGGGTTCCTGGCCCGTAACCTGCCTGATTATGGCCATCGGTATGTCTCTTGGCGGCACCACCGGATATGCCCTCAACCCCGCCCGCGACCTCAGTCCCCGCTGCGCCCACGCAGTACTGCCCATCGCCGGCAAGCGCGGCAGCGGCTGGTGGTACAGCTGGATTCCCGTCCTCGGCCCAATGGTCGGCTGCGCTATCGCCGCAGGCCTGTTCCTTCTGGTATATTAATCTTGCCATCTATAATGATAAAAGCCCATCGTTAAAACGGCGGGCTTTTTTGGTACATCGGTAGCAAAAAATATATATTTTTGCGCCCGGAATCGAGGTATCTGTTGATTCAGATTTAAAAGGGAACACGGGTGAGAATCCCGGACAGTCCCGCTGCTGTATTTCTCAGGTATCCGGATTCGGATGTGCAGCCGCATTTCGCCGGCTGTATCAAACGCCACTGGCCTCAGCTGGCCGGGAAGGCTCCGAATCCGGGAGATAAGCCAGAAGACCTGCCCCGGTTTATGTGTTATCGCTGCCCCGTGGGATGGGCAGGTAATATGAAAATCTATGTTAAAATCTTTTTTGGGTTTTGACCTGGTACAGAACCAGAGTCAAAAAAAGAAGGAACGTAAAAAATCGAGTCCTTTTGCGTGCACCTTCGCCAGAATCATCCTTGGTATTCTGGCGGGAGTCGTTGTCCTTTGCCTGCCGCTCTCTGCCTTTGGGATTGACGGGCTGACTATTGTTGAAAAGCGTGTGATAGCGTTGTTTTTCTTTGCGGCCATTATGTGGATAACCGAGGGGATCCCTTCGTGGAGCACGTCGGTGGCTATTGTGGTCATCCTGCTGTTCATCACCAGCGACAACAGTCTGAGTTTTGTGGTCCATAAGGATAATCCGCTGTTCGGTACGCTTATTTCCAGCCGGAAGATAATGGCCTGCTTTGCCGACCCTATCATAATGCTGTTCATAGGCGGATTTATCCTGGCTTTGGCCGCTACCAAGGCGGGCTTGGACATCAAGCTGGCCAAGATTCTGCTCAAACCGTTCGGTACCAGGTCGGAGAATGTGCTGCTGGGATTCATCCTGGTGACGGGCTTGTTCTCTATGTTTCTTTCTAACACCGCCACCGCGGCGATGATGCTCACCTTCCTGACTCCAGTGCTGCGTTCTCTGCCGGCCAACGGGCGCGGCAAGATGGCGCTGGCGATGGCAATCCCGGTAGGGGCGAACCTGGGCGGTATCGCGACCCCTATCGGCACCCCGCCCAATGCGATTGCCCTCAAGTTCTTGAATGATCCGGAGGGGATGAACCTCGGCATCACTTTCGGTGACTGGATGATGCTTATGCTGCCTTTTACGATAGTGCTGCTGTTCATATCGTGGTTTGTGCTCAAGGGGGTTTTCCCGTTCACCCAGAAGAAGATAGAACTCAAGATAGAGCAGGAGCACGAGCAGACGCTCGAGCGCTGGCAGGAGATAACCGTATATGTGACTTTTGCGCTGACGGTGTTGCTGTGGATGACCGACCAGTGGACCGGAGTCGATTCTAACGTGGTGGCGATGCTGCCGGTGGGCGTTTTCTGCGTCACGGGCATCGTGAACCGCTACGACCTCTCTGAAATCAACTGGTCTGTGCTGTGGATGGTGGCGGGCGGTTTTGCCCTTGGTGTGGCGCTGCAGGATTCCGGCCTCGCCAAACATCTTGTAGAATCGATACCGTTCAACCAGTGGCCGCCGGTGCTGATGATTGTCGGCTCCGGGCTGGTTTGTTACCTGCTTGCAAACTTTATCTCGCACACCGCCACCGCAAACCTGCTGCTCCCTATCCTGGCTCTCGCCGGAATGTCGGCAGCGTCTCATCTGGCGCCCTACGGCGGTGTCTCCACAATGCTTATCGGTGTAGCCCTGGGATCGTCGCTGGCTATGATTCTCCCAATCTCCACGCCTCCCAATGCGCTGGCCCACGCTACCGGCTATATAGAGCAGAAAGATATGATAAAGGTGGGAATCATTATGGGAGCGATTGGTTTGGTTCTTGGTTATACTATGCTGATATTTGCAGGTAAATCAGGATTAATATAAAGAATGAAAAGGGTAGGGAATATTGCAATCTTTGTCTTATTGTTGATAGGTGGCCGACTTCAGGCAGATGCACAGGAAAGTTGCCCCAGGATTCCTTGGTATTGGTCTGCGGAGGGGTTTATAAACAACCAGTTTACATATACGCCGTCTGAGACCAATACCTTCTTTATCAGAAATGCGAGGATAGATTTGAAGGGGTTTATATCGGATAAGCTGGAGTTCCGGCTCCAGACGGAGTTCGCGGGGCAGGTTAAGGTGCTGGATGCGGTCCTGAAGTGCAAGTTCCACAAGAGCTTCAACGTGCAGGTCGGTCAGTACAAGACCCCTTTTACCCTTGAAAGCCAATATCACCTCCTTAAGAAAGAGTGCATCGATTATGCCCAGGTCATCAACCGCCTCTCCGGTTATAACGACCCGCTGCCGGGCAACCGCAACAACGGCCGCGACATTGGCATTACGATATATGGAGGGCTGTTTGAGATTGGGGAGAGGCCCTTCCCGCTGCTCAGCTACAATATAGGACTATTCAACGGATCGGGCATCAACCGCAAGGATGATAACCAGCGCAAGGATGTGATTGCCCGCATTGACGTGCGGCCGGGTATCAGGGACCTGGTGCTTTCCGCATCCGCTATTGCCGGCTCTTATGACGACGGTGTCACAGCAAATGCGGCCAACAGGCGCGTATCCTTTGGCGGCGAATACAAGAGCGACGACCTCACTGTCCGCAGCGAATATGTCCGTGCCGATATTGAGAGTGCAGGTACAACTACCTTCTCGGACGGCTTTTATGTCGTTGCGGGTTATTGGTTCGATCTGCCGGGCGGGCAGAGGCTCAGGCCGGTGTTGAGGTACGATACCATCAACTACACAGGTGCCACCAGCACGCTCTGTATGGCCGGCCTCGACTGGTGGCCCTGGAGCCACCTGCGCCTGCAACTAAACTGCATCCGCTCCATCACACTGGGCCAGAACACCATCCAGGCTATGGCTTCTGTGAAGTTCTAGCTGTTTATTCTGCCGGTTTGCGTTCTTCTTTCAGGGTCAGTCCCATAAAGAAGATGGCGAGCAGGCAGGCGGCTATGAGCATTGCAAAGGTCCAGCCCCAGCCGGCGTGTTGAGCCACCAGGCCGATAACTGTGTTGGCGAGGATGAAGGTGCCCAGGAAGTAGCCGAAGAAGCCGGTGAGGCCGGCGGCGGTACCTGCGGCGTTCTTTGGCGCCAGGTCAAGGGCCTGTACGCCTATCAGCATCACTGGGCCGTAGATGAAGAATCCGATGCCTATCAAGCTGATAATCACCACGGTGAGATTGTCTATAAATGCCCAGTAGAGTGCCACGAATATCATCACCAGAGCCATAAAGATCATAGTGGGAAGGGCGCGCCTGCCGTGGAAGAGTTTGTCTGAAAGCCAGCCGCAGAGCAGGGTGCCGGGTATGGCGGCAAATTCATAGGCGAAATATGCCCAGCCGGCGCTCTTGAGGTCGATACCCTTCTCTGTGAGGATTGTCGGCGCCCAGTCCAGGCAGCCGTAGCGCACCATATACACGAAGGCGTTGGCCAGGGCGATGAACCACAGGAACTTGTTGTTGAGTACGTGATTGAAGAGAATCTCCCTGGTTGAGAGAGTAGTCTCGTGCTTTTCTGAGTAGTTCTTTGGGTAGTCGTTGCGCCAGGCCTCTACCGACTGCAGGCCGCAGGACTGCGGTGTGTCACGCAACAGTATGTAGGCCAGCAGGGCGATGAACAGAGCTACCGCAGCAGGGAAGGCGAATGTACCGATGAGGAAATAGAGTTCCTCGTGTGCACCGTAAAACCAGCTCCCGAACCAGGCTGCACCGTAGGTAGCCATAGGGCCGACCAGCGCGCCGCCGACATTGTGGGCGCAGTTCCAGATGCTCATCATTGTGCCGCGCTCGCCCGGCGAGAACCAGTGCGTCATCACCCGTCCGCAAGGAGGCCACCCCATACCGTTGAACCAGCCTACCATCGCATTGAGCACACCCATCACAATTATGGCCAGTGTCTTGTGCTCCGCCCCGATCCACTGTATCGGGACTATCATAAAGCACATCGATATCGCTGTGAGCACCAGGCCCAAAGGCAGGAATACCCGTGCGTTTGAACGGTCGGACACACTGCCCATCAGGAATTTGGAGAGGGCGTACGCAGCGGCGTTGAGACCCAGCACGAAACCCAGTTCTGTCTTCTCGAAACCGAGCGGAGCCATTGCCGGGATGGCCATTGAGAGGTTTTTGCGCACCAGATAGAATCCGGCGTAGCCTATAAAAGCACCCAGGAATACCTGCCAGCGCAACCGTTTGTATTTTGCATCCGCTGCTGGGCCGGTCTGGGCAGGTTTGTATTCGGGTTGTTTCAGGAATTTGAGCATTCTTATGTGTTTTGCAGGTACTGGTTAATAATGTGACTCGTTATTCTATGGCATCTGCCAGAATGGAAACAGGGTTCATAACGGTGTATCCGGTGGACATCTCTATCTGCCATTTGCAGGTTTCGCAGTCGCAGGCCACCACATCGGGATTTACAGTCCGTATCTGTGAGAACAGTTGTTCACCGATAGCCTGCGAGGCCT
>CAMKTW010000034.1 GCA_946415795.1 uncultured Bacteroidales bacterium | reverse complement strand
CTCGAGGAACTGCTCGATCTGATGACCTGTCTTCTTGTCAAAAGTGATGCATCCGGCGCCGGTTACCCCGCCGTGCGCGCCGCCCATATAGATGTAGTCCTGAGACTGGAATACGGCGTAGGAATCTTCGTCAGAGATCATATTCAGGGAGAACTCATATTCCCAACCGGGCATACGCGAGAGTATCTCCTCTCTCCGGGCCTCGTCCATGCCGGCATCTTCATTGATATATTCAGCTCTCTGCCTGACATCTTCGTCGGCACCGTCGGTAATGACCTTAAGCGCGTTGTCAAAAAGGTACTTCACATAGGCATCGGTATCCCGTGTGTCGCCGTCGTACGGGTCGAACATACGTTCCCCCTCGTATGAACCGATATGCGACAGCAGTTCGTCTGTCAAACCGGTCAGATTCTCGCGGATAGCCCTGGATACGCGGTCGTTCCCTTCAGGCAGCTCGGCAGAAAACTTCATTGAAGCGTGGTCTGTGGACTCTTCATAACTGTAAAATTTGGTCTGCAGGGGACCTTTGGTATCTACGCAGGAACAGCAGAGAGCCGCTGCCAAAGCGGCCGGGAACAGGATTATCAGTAACTTTTTCATATATATCTGTAAGTTAATCGTCGGATTCGCCCATTATGATTATCAGACGGTCGCCCTTCTCCAGCGACATACTGCCGTGCGGTACCAGGAAACGGTCGCCACGGCGCACCATCATCACCCGGATGCCGTGTGGGAGGCTCAGGTCTCGCAGGGTCCGGCCGCGGGAAAGGTCATCGTCACTTACGATATGATCCCGCAACAGACCCATCTCTTCCGGTATCTCCATCCCGAATGTCTCAACCTCGGGGTCTTTCTCATAAGTGAGGTTCAGCGCCCGTGCAAACGGCTCCAGCGTCATCCCCTGAAGCACCATTGAGAACAGGGTTATGAGGAACACGGTATTGAAGATTCCGGTTGCACCTTCAATGCCGGCAAGCACGGGGGCGAGGGCGAACAGTATGGGACCCGCGCCCTTGAGCCCTACCCACGAGGTGAACAGCTTTGCCTTGAAGGAGAGGTTGCGGTACGGCGCCAGGGAGATAAACACGCTGGCGGGACGGGCCACGAACATCAGGAACAGTCCTATCAGCAGCGCCGGACCAAGCGAGGCGAGCATTGTGGAGGGTCGCGCAAGCAGACCCAGCATAAGGAACATCAGTAACTGCATAAGCCAGGTTATGCCGTTAAAGAAACTCAGTATCTCTTTCTTTCTTTTCAGTTCCACTTTGTTCCCTATGGTGATGGCGGTGATGTAGAGCGCGAGCAGGCCGTTGCCGTGGAGCACGGTGGCGATGCCGTTGGCAAAGAAGCCGATACTCAGAATCATTATGGAGTAGAGCGCTACACTGGGAAGGGATATCTTGTTCAGGATCCATCTGGCACCCTGACCTACGGCGAGGCCTGCCGCCACTCCGATTACAATCTGCAGTGCGATGATGCCCAACCCCTTGAGCACCAGCATCCCGGCGCTCTCTGCCGTGGTCTGCATCGTGGTGATGATGTGTATCAGTATAAGGGTGGCGGAGTATGCCAGCGGGTCGTTACTACCGGATTCCAGCTCCAGCATAGGGGCGAGGTTTTCCCTCAGGTGAAGTCTCTTGTCGTTCAGGATTGCGAACACCGATGCGGAGTCGGTGGACCCCATTACGGCGGGGAGCAGAAAGCAGCCCAGCGCAGCGGCGCCATATTGACCGCCGAATACCAGGTAGATGAATGTACCTGTAAACAATATGGTGAGCAGCAGCCCCGCAGTGGAGAGCGTGACGCCCTGCCTGAGTATTGGCCTGGTATGCTCCAGCGATGTCTCCAGTCCGGCCGTGAATATGATGATGGTGATGGCAAGGTGGCCGATGAACTCGGCTCCCTCATAGTCCGCGAACTCAAGTCCCAGTCCGTCGGCGCCGGCCACCATACCCATAATCAGGAACAGCAGCAGGGAAGGCACACCGAACCTGGAGCCGACTTTCATCACCAGCAGGGCGGCAAAAATCAGTACGGACAGAAACAGGAGCAGGTGCTCCGACATCAGGTTCACAGAGAAGAACGATAGCGGCATTCAGGTGTCGGGGGATTACAGGGTGTATGTCAATCCAAAATTAAAGGATTTGTAATTGGCCTTAAGCGGGGTGCCCTTTTTGGGGATGTTGCCTCCAAAGCCGTTTTCATACGCCAAATTGAGTATGAACCTGTGGAAGCAGATATTGCCTGCGGCTCCCCACACCATACCGAAGGTTCCGGTGCCGACGTTAGCCGTGACGTCGAGCCAGTCGACAGGGTTGCAGGCAAGGGCAAACCGGCCTTCCATGTAAGGTATCGACTGATAACCCAGATACTGTCCGGTAATACCCGCCGAAAGCCTGTCATAGAAGGGCATGGCGTATTTTATGCCGAGGTTGGAGGAGAACGGTATGGCTTTGAACCTGGTCTTGTTCTCATCAGAAACGGGCCGCATCCGAGACAGAAAATCGTCTTTCAGGACATTTACCTGGGCCATTAAGCCGTCTTTGTTGAAATCTTCTACAGTCAGGTCATCGAATCCGTCGAAAGAGACGTTGCCGGAGGATTTGGCAGAGTTGCCGCAGTGCCAGAAAATGCCACCTAGGTCAACCACCGATGCCGATATGGTGAGGTTCTCGACAGGATATATGGCGATACCAAGGTCAACGGCGGCGCCATAGCTTTTGGGAAAATTGGTTAATCCGTTGAATGTGAGGTCTTTGAAATTTAAAAAGTTGTCATCGCTGACCCCAATCTCGAGGGCGGTGTCGGTCATTGCAAGCTCGGCATCTATGTCGGCCTGATATTCGCTCCCGCCGGCGCTCAGGTCAAAGCGCGTCACGTTGAAATCGAGCGCGTACAGGCCCGCAAGCAGTTTTACACGGCCGCCGACAGAGACAACGTCGCTCAACTTGCGGGTGTATCCGTATGCAAGTTCTGCATATAACTCACCCTGGACCCTCAGGCTGCTGAAATCAAATGTCGTGGCGCCGGTGCCGGCCTTGGCCAGCATACAGAGCGCGCCGGGGACGGAGACAGCGCTGTTACCCCGGATATTGAACTCGAAGGTGTGGGTGGCCCCGTTCCGGAACATACCGTACGAGACCAGGTTGAAGTCGATACCCTTTGTAAGATAATTATCCTCCAGCACGTTGTTGCGCACCGTCTCTACGGGAACGCTGGAGTGAAGGAAGGTAACAACCTGGCCTTCGTGGGGATAGATGAACGCGGAGGCGCCAACGTTGTTGCGTTGTGACGTGGAGATATTGAAAAGGCTGAGGAAGTCCTGCTGGCCGGCCAGAGCCGGGTTGAAGCGATATACCTGCCGGTAGTCCTTCAACATAAAACCTTCCTGGAACGACTGGGCTGATGCCAAGGGGGCGACGCTGATAATCAGCGCTATTGCAAGGGCAGTCTTCTTATTCATTTTCATTGTTGCCGAGTGTTATGCCCCCGCAAAGCCTTGCGGAGGAAGATTTGACGTAAAGGCCCTGTTTGACCGACAGGGGGACTATGCCCAGATTGGGCTGGGCGTTAAGCTGGAGGTCCAGCAGGAGCTCAGGGATGTCGGGAATGACCCCGGACAGCGCCTCGATAGCGACTTTGATGACGGTCGTGGAGGGTTTTTCCATTGACCCTCCCGCCACGGTGATGCCGGATGAAACGGTGATATTCTCGTTGACCACAGCCTCCTCATCTTTGGATTCGCGGGGCTCCAATACCCTGATATTGTCGATTGTGACGGAGATGGGAATTGTGTTTTCCAGTTCAATCTCTACCTCGCATTTCTTAAGCCGGTATTTGCCAAGGGGGAGATTCACCTGTCCGGTAGAGATGTTTTTCAACGGGAACGAGAATCTCTCGCCTACGGTAATGCCGCTTTTGAAACTGTAGGTGAATGCGAGGAACAGATTGCCTGTGCGGTCGCTGATCCTGGAGGTAGGTGTAGCCGGCATATCCAGGGCAAGGTGGGAAAACTGTATGGAACTTACAGGCTCTGTTACGTCTGCAGGGAGTGTCATTGAGAACAGCGCCTCCTCAGACCGCCGCTTAAGGGTGACGTTGTCAAGTTCTGCAACCGGCATCGTGACGCCTCCTGTGGCGCCCGTGTAGGAAATTGTTGCTCCGCAACTTGCCGGAATGCTTACAGAAAGAGGATTTGCTGCGCTTATGGTTATACTCTGGTTGCAGCACTTGAGGTTGATGAGTGAAAGCATAGAGGCTAACCCCCCTACGCTGGCATATTGGGAGCCGGCATCCCAGGTCCGGGCCTCGCTCACGTCGCCCATCTCTCTTTCAATCTCATAAATGTTGTTGCGGTAGATGTCGCCGCTGTCTGCAATGAAGAGATACCCTTCTGCGTCCTGCTTGATATACTCGGCCACCATACTGCCCAGACCCTCTATCTTGCCCAGGCTGCCCATTGCATATTGCAGTGTCACAGGACCTATGCTGCCGATGGGAAGGGATATCTCATCCCCAAACAGAGTGATCTCTTTGTTCAGACCTTCCGACAGGTCATACTCCTTATGGGAGCAGGCTGCCACGCATAGCGCAGTGGCAATAAGAAAAATAATTCTGTTCATAGCGCACAAAATTAACTATTCTTTTGGATATGGTCAACCACCCCTGACTATCCGCAGGGTCTGCCTGCGGGCCTCTTTCCAGCGGGGAAAGCAGCGGTCCATAATGTCGTAGAAGCGGGGACCGTGATTTGCCTGGATAAGGTGGGCAAGTTCGTGGACCACAACGTGTTCTATGCACCAATCCGGGAGCAGCAGCAGATAGAGGCTTAGGCTGATGGCGCCTGTGCGCGGGTTGCAGCTGCCCCAGCGGGTCCTGGAAGCACGGTAACTGATGCCGGCTGGGGAGACTCCCATCTGGGCGGAATACTTTGAGACCAATGGCTTGACGATTTCATCGAGCCTTGCCACAGCTGCTTTGCGCAGGGCGGGTGTGGAGATATCCAGTTGGTCATAAAACGCATTGCGCCCTGCCTGCCGTTTGGATACGCGCTCCTTTGCCCTGGCAATCCAATCCCGGTGACTCTCAATAAATGCTTCTATTGTCCTTTTGGGGAGGTACCAGGGGGCGGAAACGCGTACCTCGCCCTCTTTGGTGACCCGGATGGAGAGCCTTGAGGTCCTGCGCCGGGTGACGACTACGGGAATCTCGCTCATACCTTTACATCTATTATCTCATCCCAGCGGGTTGTGAACCGGCGGGAGGTCATCGTGCGTGCAGAGAACTGGTCCATCTCACCTTGCGAAGCGAGGCGAACAGTGTAGTTCCCTTCGGTTTTGTTTATGGCGTCGATGGCCTCCATAAGCGAGGCTCGGCGGGTGCGGTCTATGTTGTCCAGCATAGAAGACTGCACCCCCCGCCTGGGCATCAGCCGGGTGACCATCACCCCCGCCTTTTTGTAGGCATACCCGCTCCTGAATATCTGACGCAGGGAGAGCGCTGCCCGCTCCGACATCTCCAGGGTATCGTCGGTGGCGACTTCGAACAGGGTGGTCTTTATCTGATAATTCTGCGGTGCGTCTTCCCGGAATCTGTTTGTGAGTATGAACACGCTCATCTGCTGGGCGCACTGTCCGTGGGCCCGCAGTTTTTCAGCCACCTTGCTGGTAAATGTCGATATAGCGGCGTCAAGCTCTTCCAGCGTGGTCATCTCCTTGGCAAAGGAGCGGGAGATGCACACCGTCTGGCGGTCGCTCTGCACATCTTCAAAACCTATGCACGGCTCCCCGTGAAGCTCCTTCCAAGTCCTCAGGCCGGGGAGATGGAACAGATAGTTGACCTGTTCCCGGGGCATATTGTAAAGCCCCAGCGCGTGAGTGATCCCCATAGCCTGCAACTTGGCGTTGCTGCGCCGCCCGATGCCCCACACGTCACTCACGGGAAAACGTCCCAGCACCTTCTCTACATCTTGTGTGCGGTACATCAGGCAGCCACCCTTGAGGGCGGGATACTGCTTGCACAGTTTGCTGGCAATCTTGGCCAGGGTCTTTGTGGGTGAGATGCCGATACTGACCGGTATCCCCACTTCCCGGCGAATGCGGGCCGAGAGGTTGCGGGCGAACGGCTGCAGGCTCTCCAGCGGCATTTCGTCAAGATTGAGGAACGCTTCGTCTATGGAGTACACCTCGATGCCCGGCACAGCCTTACGCAGGATATTCATCACCCGCTGGCTCATATCGCCGTAAAGCTGGTAGTTGGAAGAGAATACGGAGATATTGTGCCTGCGGACCAGGTCGCGGACCTGAAAGAGAGGCGTCCCCATCTTGATGCCCAGGGACTTGACCTCGTTGCTGCGGGCCACAATGCAGCCGTCGTTGTTGGAAAGGACCATCACCGGCCTTTTCTCCAGGTCGGGACGGAACACCCGTTCGCAACTGACAAAAAAGTTGTTGCAGTCACAAAGGCCTATAAAGGGCATAGTCTAGACTTTTTTGACGAGATATTTTACAACGCCCCAGATTGCAAACTGGTTGTCGGCATCGACACGGATGGGCTTGTATGCTTTGTTGGCGGGCATAAGGATGGCGTAATCTCCCTTGTTGAGGTAGCGTTTGAGAGTGAATTCCCCATCTACGAAACATACAGCCAGGCAGCCGTCCACCGGCTCTGCGGCCTTGTCAATTATGAGCATATCGCCGTCACACACTCCGTCATCTATCATAGAATCCCCCTTCACCCTTGCAAAGAAGGTTGAAGAGGGATTTCTGACAAGTTCTTTGTTGAGGTCAAGGGCTACGTCCATAAAATCCTCCGCGGGGGATGGAAACCCTGCGTGGACCAGTGCGAGCTCGGCCTCTTTAGCCATAAGGCGTCAGAAGCGCTTGAGGCCTACGGCCTCTTTGGCCAGCGCAAGGGTTGCCTGGGCAGATGCACGGGCCTTCTCGCGTCCCATCTCGGTGACCTTGCGCAGGTAGGCTGCGTCGGAGGTGATGCTCTCGATGCGGTCGCGAATTGGCAGGGTCACCTTGCAGATGTCGGCCGCCAGCTGCTTCTTGAGGTCTCCATAGCGTATGGAACAGTCGTTCCACTTATCCTCAAAGTATTGCACGGCAGAGGGCTCGCTCACAAGTTTGAGCAGGGTAAACAGGTTCTCTATCACCTCCGGCTTGGGGCTGTCAGGCTCGGTGGGACCGCTGTCGGTCACGGCGCGCATCACCTTCTTGGTGATGGTCTTTTCGTCGTCGCAAAGATAAACGCCGTTCCCCTCGCTCTTGCCCATCTTTCCGTTGCCGTCCAGGCCGGGAACCTTTACCAGGTTGCTGCCAAAATTGAACGCCTCGGGCTCCGGGAACACATCGCAGCCGTACATATTGTTGAAACGGCGCGCCAGCAGGCGGGCAATCTCCAGATGCTGCTCCTGGTCCTTGCCCACGGGGACATATTTCGCCCTGTGGATCAGGATGTCAGAGGCCATAAGCACCGGGTAGGAGAGGAGGCCGATATTTACGTTGTTGGGGTTGTGCCGCACCTTGTCCTTGAAGCTGGCGGTGCGCTCCATCTCGCCTTTGTATGCCAGCATATTCAAAAGCACGTACAGCTCGCACACCTCGGGCACCTCGCTCTGCACGAAGATGGCCGACTTTTCCGGGTCGAGCCCGGCGGCGAGATATTCCGCCAGGATTGTCCTGACCCCTTCGTGAAGGTCTTCCGGGTGGGGGTGGGTGGTGAGCGAATGGAGGTCCGCTATGAAGAAGAACACTTGTGGGTGTCCTGTATCTTTACAAAGTTCCTGAGCGCTCCGTAGTAGTTGCCAAGGTGCAGATGGCCGGTGGAGCGAATTCCGCTAAGTACAATGTCCATTGTCAGTTTCTCGAAAAAAGTTCTAGTCTTTTACGGCAGCGAGCGCTTCGCGGACCTTTGCCTCAATCTCGTCGCACAGTTCGGGGTTGTCGCGCAGAACCTGCAGCACGGCGTCGCGTCCCTGTCCAATCTTGCTCTCTTCGTAGCTGAACCAGGAGCCGCTCTTGTGTACGATGTCATATTCAACAGCCAGGTCCACAATCTCCCCGACCTTGCAGATGCCTTCTCCAAAGACGATGTCGAACTCTGCCTTGCGGAAGGGCGGCGCCATCTTGTTCTTTACGACCTTGGCGCGGGTGCGATTGCCGGTGGCGGCGTCACCGTCCTTGAGCTGGGTGACCTTGCGCACGTCGATCCTTACCGACGCATAGAATTTGAGGGCGTTGCCACCGGTGGTGGTTTCAGGGTTGCCGAACATTATGCCGATCTTCTCGCGGAGCTGGTTTATGAAGATGCAGCAGGTGTTGGTCTTGGAGATATTTGCGGTGAGCTTGCGCAGCGCCTGGCTCATAAGCCTTGCCTGCAGGCCGACCTTGTTGTCTCCCATCTCCCCCTCTATCTCTGCCTTGGGGGTGAGGGCCGCTACGGAGTCGATTACGATAATGTCAATCGCGCCGCTGCGGATCAGGTTGTCTGCGATTTCGAGCGCCTGCTCGCCGTTGTCAGGCTGAGAAATCAGGAGGGTGTCAACGTTTACCCCCAGATTCTTCGCGTAGCTGCGGTCAAATGCGTGCTCGGCATCGATTATAGCGGCGATGCCACCCGCTTTCTGCGCCTGTGCGATTGCGTGTATCGCAAGGGTTGTCTTGCCGCTCGATTCGGGTCCGTAGATCTCTATCACGCGGCCGCGGGGATAACCTCCGATGCCCAGTGCGTGGTCCAGGGCTATGGAACCCGACGGAATAACAGAAACAGCGCTATCCGGCTGGTCTCCCAACGTCATGATAGAGCCTTTGCCATAATCCTTCTCGATTTTCGAAATGGTCGCCTTCAGCGCTTTCAGCTTCTCCTCGTTTGACACGGCTTGATTCATCTCTTCTTTAGCCATAATAGTTTGTGTTTCAGGTTAATGTTAATATTAGAAGTTTGGTTTGGGTGCATATTTGTTGTAGAAGTCCTCGATTATCGCCACAGCCTCGTCCACAGTGTCCACAACCTTGTAGATGTCAAAATCGCCGGGGCTTATCATCCCGTTGGGGAGCAGCACGTTGTGGAACCAGTCCAGCAGCCCCTGCCAATAGTCCTTGCCGTAAAGGATTACGGGGAAAGATACCAGCTTGTTGGTCTGGATAAGGGTCAGCGCCTCGCTGAGTTCGTCCAGCGTGCCAAAACCGCCCGGCATAGCGATGTAGCCTTGGGCATATTTCATAAAGATGGTCTTGCGGACAAAGAAATAGTCGTAAGAAAGCAGCTTGTCCGCATCGATGAAGGGGTTTGCCGACTGCTCGAAGGGGAGGTTGATGTTCAGGCCCACCGACGCCCCGCCGGCCTCTTTGGCTCCCTTGTTGCCCGCCTCCATTATGCCCGGGCCGCCGCCGGTGATTATGCCGAATCCCAGCTTGCTCAGTTTGGCGGCAATCTCTACCGCCGCCCTGTAGTATTTGTCTTCCGGATCGGTGCGCGCGCTGCCGAATATGGCCACGCACGGCCCCGTCTCCATCAGCTTTTCGTAACTCTGTACGAACTCCGACATTACTTTGAATACAGACCAGCTGTTGTTGGTCTTGACATCGTTCCACCATTTGCGGCGGAAACTTCTGCGGATAATTTCTTCTTCGTGTGTCATAGGTGCAAACTTAATCATTTTCTTAGTATTTTTGCCCAAAATAAAAGAGAAATGGCGCAATTTCTTTTGGGTATGACGCTGGAAGAACTGGGAGGGGTGTGTGCCTCTGCCGGCCTGAGACCCTTTGTGGCCAGGCAGATAGCGGACTGGATCTACCACAAGCGGGTGCATACCATAGCCGAAATGACAAATATCTCAAAGGAGAACCGGGAGAGGCTCGCCGCAGATTATCAGGTGGGGCGCATTACCCCCGCCGAGGTGATGACATCCAAAGACGGCACTCGCAAATATGCCTTCGAGGCGGTGGCGTCCGGGCAGTTTATAGAGACGGTGATGATTCCCGACCGCGACCGCGCCACGCTGTGCGTCTCTTCGCAGGCGGGGTGCAAGATGGGGTGCAAGTTCTGTATGACCGGGCGCCAGGGGTTTCACGGCAATCTCACAACCCGCGAGATAATCGCCCAGTTTATGGACGTTGATGAGGCCCCGCTCCTCACAAATGCCGTCTTTATGGGGATGGGGGAGCCGCTGGACAATTGGGAGAATGTGCGCCGTGCAATAGAGATATTATGCGCCGACTGGGGCTTCGGCTGGAGTCCTAAACGGATAACTCTCTCTACCATAGGTGATCTGGCTACCCTCAAGGAGTTTCTGGATACTACTTCCTGCCACCTTGCGGTAAGTCTCCACAATCCATTTCATAACGAGCGGACGGAGTTGATGCCGGTGGAGAACAGATACCCTCTTGAGGATGTGTTGAAACTGGTGCGGCAATATGATTTCACCGGCCAGCGGAGGGTGACCTTTGAATATATAGTATTTGCGGGGCTCAATGATACAAAGC
>CAMKTW010000033.1 GCA_946415795.1 uncultured Bacteroidales bacterium | reverse complement strand
TTGCCCTGCAGGATGTAGGCTCCGACATTGAGCTTGCTGCGGTCCATACGGCCGTGCTTGGTTACAAAAGAGGTGTTCTGCCCCGTGAGGGTTGCGGCCGACATAGCCAGAGCCAGTATTATGATGAGCTTTTTCATCGCTTCGCTTGTTTACCAGTCTTTCAGGTTTGCGTGTTCTTCTATGATGCGGCGGTCCCGCGAGGAGAGATTGGGGAAAAAGTCTATGCCTGTGGCGCGCTCGACCTCCTCTATTGTGACAACGCACTGCTTCATTGTCTGCTTGCGCTCGCTGTTGTCGCAGATGAAGCCGATTCCGCGCCTGGTGCCGTTCATACAGACCACAACCTTGAAGAAAGCGTCCGGAACCGCAACATCGTTGGAGCCGATGGTCTCGTGATTCTTGCCTAATATGGGGCCGCTTACGATATAGATGTCGTCATATTCCCTGGCCCACTCGCGGCACATCATCTCGATACTGTTCCAAACCCCGGAATTGCAGCGCTCCGTCTGGGGACAGATGTTAGAATATGTAAACGTATCGTACATCGCGGTGCGGTTCCATTTGTTGTCGCCCGCAGGGCACATATGACCCCGGGTATAGCCGCTGCGGCGGTAGTCGGCATTCGTGGCGCGGGGCTTGGGGACCTTGCTGTCTTCGTGGTAGGCATTGCCGGGGCGGACGGCGTCGCCGTTGGCCCTCTCCTGGGTCAGATGCCAGAATACCCAGTTGGGCAGTCGGGTGTCGCAATTATATGACAGGATATAGCCTTTCCTCTCTATGATCTGCTCTTTCACTCCGCGGATCTCGGAGGGGATCAGTTTGCGGTAAGTGGCTTTAGAAGTTCTGCTGAAGATGCCGCAGGAGGTGAGCATCAGCAGTAACGCTACTGCAAAATACTTTAAAAAGCGCTTCATAATTTATGTTTTATTCTATCGCAAATATAATAATCTTTCACTAATCATCTTCTGACAATTTGGCAGAAAAGTGCGGATGGCAAATATGTTGATTATTATGCAGGCAAAGGAGAAAAAATAATGAATCAGAATATTCAAGAACTGGAAAAATACGCCGTGAACCTCAATGAGAGGGCGCGTGCGTCAAAATTGGATCCTGTGATCGGCCGTGACGACGAGATCCGCAGGGTGCTTCAGATCCTCAGCCGCAGGACCAAGAACAACCCGATTCTGGTGGGCGAGCCCGGTGTGGGCAAGACCGCTATCAGCGAGGGCATCGCGCAGCGTATCATAAACGGCGATGTGCCTGAGAACCTTAAGACAAAGACCATCTACTCGCTGGATATGGGTGCGCTGATTGCAGGTGCAAAATACCAGGGCGAGTTTGAGGAGCGGCTCAAAGGGGTGGTCAAAACCGTGTGCGAGAGCAACGGCGAGATAATCCTCTTCATAGATGAAATCCACACACTGGTCGGCGCCGGACGTACTTCCGGTGCGATGGATGCCGCAAACATCCTGAAGCCGGCGCTTGCCCGGGGCGAGCTGAGGGCCATCGGCTCCACCACCTTGGATGAGTACCAGAAGTATTTCGAGACCGACAAGGCGCTGGAGCGCCGTTTCCAGATGGTTATGATTGACGAACCCTCTCCGGCTGAATCCATCTCGATTCTGCGTGGCCTCAAGGAGAAATACGAAAACCACCATAAAGTGCGTATAGAAGATGACGCGATTATCGCGGCCGTACAACTGTCCCACCGCTATATCACCAACCGTTTCCTGCCCGACAAGGCGATTGACCTGGTGGACGAGGCGGCCAGCAAGCTCCGCCTGGAGATGAACTCTGTACCGGAGCCCATCGACGACCTGAACCACCGTATCAAACAGCTGGAGATAGAGAAGGCTGCAATCAAACGCGAGGGCGAAGGTGCGAAACTCGACAAGATCGAGTCTGAACTCAGGCAGACCCGCGAAGAACAGGAGCGCCTGATGACCAAATGGAACAGCGAGAAAGATGTCCTGAGCGACCTGAGCAACAAGCGGCAGGAGCTTGAGAACCTGCGCCACGAAGCGGAGACCGCGGAACGCAGCGGTGACTACGGACGCGTTGCGGAGATACGCTACGGCCGCATGCAGCAGGTTCAAAGTGATATAGATCGCCTTACCAAAGAGAAGGAGTCCTGGCAGAACCCCATTATGAACGAGGCGGTGAGCGAAGACGACATCGCCGAGGTCGTTGCCCGCTGGACCGGAATCCCCGTGAGCAAGATGCTTCAGAGCGAGAAGGAGAAGCTTCTTCACATAGAAGAGGAGTTGCACAAGAGGGTAGTGGGGCAGGATGAGGCCATCAGCGCTGTGGCCAACGCAGTGCGCCGCAGCCGTGCCGGCCTGCAGAACGAGAAGCGGCCCATCGGCTCCTTTATGTTCCTGGGCACCACCGGCGTCGGCAAGACCGAACTGGCAAAGGCGCTTGCGGAGTACCTGTTTGACGATGAAAATATGATGACCCGTATCGATATGAGCGAGTACCAGGAGCGCCACACCGTGTCGCGTCTGGTGGGTGCGCCTCCGGGATACGTCGGTTATGAAGAGGGCGGTCAGCTCACCGAGGCGGTGCGCCGCAAACCCTACTCAGTGGTACTTCTGGACGAGATAGAGAAGGCCCATCCCGACGTGTTCAACGTGCTGCTGCAGGTGCTTGACGACGGCCGTCTTACCGACAACAAGGGGCGCACCGTCGATTTCAAGAACACCATCCTGATAATGACCTCCAACGTGGGCAGCGACGTTATTCAGGACAGCATCGCCCAGGGTATTGACTTTGACAGCTGCCGTGACAAGGTTATGGAACTGCTCAAGCACAGCGTCCGCCCGGAATTCCTGAACCGTATCGACGAGATTATTATGTTCCACCCCCTCACCCGTGACGATGTGCGGGAGATCCTAAGGATACAGATGGCTGACCTGCAGGGCAAGCTGGCCGCTATGGATATCGAGCTGAAGTTTACTGACGGCTTTGTGGAATACCTCTCCGACAAGGGCTACAACCCCGTATATGGTGCAAGACCAATCAAGAGGGTTCTGCAGCGGGATCTAATAGACGAGCTGGCAAAGCAGCTGCTGGAGGGCAGGCTCACCAAAGAACATCCCATAACGGCAGATATGGAAGATGGAATAATCACATTGAAATAGTATTTGCTCCGGGCACAACGTCCGGAGCTTTTTTTCTATTCCGGATTATTTGTATATTAGCAGAGTTAAAACGTTATCAGCTGATATATGAAGAAGTTTTTTGTGTGCGCGGCACTTCTGTGCATTGCTTTTGCAGGGGCATTAGCCCAGCATTTCACTCCGGTTGAGCAGTTGCCTGAGGCAGATTTCCCGTTTACTCCCGATCCGGCCTGGGCAAAGGTGTCGGGAACAAACTTTGGCTGGGGCAGCCTTGATGTACGTTACGACAAGTACAGGGTGCCTGAGTTGAACAAGAACCGTGTCCCCCGCGAGGTGGCCTGGCGCGGCGAGAGAGTCAGCTTTCAGGCTGTTGTCTTCACCTCTTCGGAGATTCACGATGCCAGGATATATGTGTCTGATCTGAAGTCGGGCAAGAACACCATCAGCGCCGGCAACATACAATTTGGCTTTGAGCGTTATGTCAAGGGTGACTGTCTGGGCGACGGCGGCGACAAAGGCTATTTCTCCGAGGCTATGGGCGGCAAAGACGATTTTTCCAAACGCGATTCTGTGCTTGTGCCCGATGCAATCATCGGTGGCAAGATGCAGCAGATAGAGGCACGGACCGTCCGTCCCGCCTGGTTCACCATCCAGGTGCCTCAGGATGCCCGCCCCGGCAAGTACTATGGTACCGTCAAGTTCTTGTGCAATGAGCTCGCAGACAAACCCTTGGAACTCAAATATACGGTTGAGGTCCGCGACCGCGTCCTGCCCAAACCCTCACTGTGGCGCTTCCATCTGGACCTCTGGCAGAATCCATTCGCTGTGGCCCGCTACTTTGGCGTGCGTCCCTGGAGCGAAGAACATCTGGAGCTGATGCGGCCGATGATGACCAAGATGGCGCAGGCCGGCGGAAAGGTTGTCACCGCCACTCTGATGTGGGATTGCTGGGGTGACCAGACACTCGACCTGTTTGAAGCTATGGTACAAGCTTCCAGAAACATAGACGGAACGATGGAGTATAATTACGACATCTTCGACCGCTGGGTGGAGTTTATGGCCAGCTGCGGTATAAGCGAGCAGATAGACTGCTTTACCATCGCCCCCTGGCGTATGCGCTTCAGATATTATGACCGTGCCACCGACTCTCATCAGACCATCCCGTTTGAATATGGCGATGATGTATATCGCGCAATATGGATTCCCCTGCTCAAAGATTTTGCCGGTCATCTGCGCGCCAAGGGCTGGTTCGACAAGACCCGCCTGGCGGTTGATGAGCGTGACCTTGCTGTGATGCAGACAGTTATCGCCATAGCGCGGGAGGCTGACCCCGAATACAAGTTTGCACTTGCGGGCAACTATCATCCCGAGATAGAGGGCGATCTGGAAGACTACAGTCTGGATCTATTTGGTGACGGTACCTATCTCAAGGATACCGACGGCCCTGCGATAAGCGACAGGCGGCGCGGCGAGGGTAAGTTCACCACCTTCTATATCTGCTGCGGCGAGGGCCATCCCAATACCTTCACCTTTTCCCCTTTGGCAGAGAGTGCGTCCCTTGGCTGGTACGCTCTCTGCAACAATTACGACGGTATGCTGCGCTGGGCCTACAACAGCTGGAATGCCGAGCCTATGGTGGACACCCGCTGGTACAACCTGAGTTCCGGCGACAACTTTATGATTTATCCTCAAGGCTGGTCTTCGGTACGCTGGGAGCGCTTCGTAGAAGGTATCCAGGACTTTGAAAAAGTATTGATATTGCGCGAAGAGTATGCAAAGCAACCCGGGAAGCTGCAAAAGCTGGAAGAGGCGATTTCTCAGTTTACTCACGACCGCCTCTGGGGGGGCAACGTGGAACCTCTCGTGCAGAAGGCGCAATCGATCCTTGATTCTTTTTAACAAAAACGTATATGCAAGTTTCACAAGTAATGTCAACTCTGGAGCGTAAGTATCCTTACGAACCTGAGTATCTGCAGGCTGTCCGCGAGGTGCTGGAGTCTGTGGAAGATGTTTATAACGAGCATCCCGAATTTGAAAAGAACAAGATAGTGGAGCGGATGGTAGAACCGGACCGCATCCTCTCCTTCAGGGTCACCTGGGTGGATGACCAGGGGCGGATCCAGACCAACAGCGGTTTCCGTGTGCAGTTCAACAGCGCTTTGGGACCATACAAGGGCGGTTTGCGATTCCATCGCGCCGTAACCCCCGGAATGCTTAAGTTCCTGGGTTTTGAACAGACCTTCAAGAATGCCCTCACAACCCTTCCGATGGGCGGTGGCAAGGGCGGCAGCGATTTTGACCCCAAGGGCAAGTCCGACGCAGAAATAATGCGCTTCTGTCAGGCTTTTATGCTTGAATTGTGGAAAATCATCGGACCCGATACCGACGTGCCTGCCGGGGACGTTGGTGTCGGTGCCCGCGAAATAGGCTATCTGACAGGTATGTACAAGAAGCTGGCCCACGAGTATAACACAGGCGTGCTCACTGGAAAGGGGCTCACCTGGGGAGGCTCCATCCTCCGCCCGGAAGCCACCGGTTTCGGCGCGCTGTATTTCACCAGGCAGGTGCTCGCCACCGCCGGCCGCGACATAAAGGGCCATACCATAGCCATCTCCGGCTTTGGCAACGTGGCCTGGGGTGCAGCTAAAAAGGCAGTTGAGATGGGTGCCAGGGTGGTGGCCATCAGCGGTCCCGACGGCGTCTGCGAAATCCCCGGGGGCATAGATAAGGAGATGATTGACTATATGCTGGTTATGCGCGCCTCCAACCGCGACCAGGTAAGTATGATGGCGGACCGTTTCCCCGACAGGGCCCGCTTTACCCCCGGCAGAAAGGCGTGGAGCGTGAAGTGCGACATAGCCCTGCCGTGCGCCTTCCAGAACGAACTTGAAGAGGCTGACGCCCGCGAACTTATAGCAAACGGTACCTTCTGTTGCTGCGAGGTCTCCAATATGGGCTGCCGTCCCGATGCTATCAAGGCATTCCAGGAGGCAGGCGTGATCTTTGCACCTGGCAAGGCCGTGAACGCCGGCGGCGTGGCGACTTCAGGCCTGGAGATGACCCAGAACGCATCACATATATCGTGGACCGGAGCCGAAGTCGATGCCAAACTGCACCAGATTATGAGTTCCATCCACGAACAGTGCGTGAAATACGGTACTCAGGCAGACGGTAAGATTGACTATGTTAAAGGCGCCAACATTGCTGGTTTTATGAAGGTTGCCACAGCGATGCTGGAGCAGGGTGTAATATAGCTGATGATTGAATTCGGACGCATAGCGAAACCAAATTTGCTGTACAGGCTCCTGTACGGCTATGTGAGTCTTGCGTTAAGGTTTATCTATTACCGGAAGTTCCAGGTAATAGGCAGGGACAACATCCCCAAAGACAAGAAAGAGGGCTTCCTGCTGATTTGCAACCACCAGAACGGACTTGTGGATGCGCTGAGCATCATCTTTGCCGTGGCGCCCCGCGAGCCGGTGTTTCTGGCGCGCGGCGACCTGTTCAAGAAAGATTTCATCGCCCGGTTGTTGAGGTTCCTGCGCATAATGCCGGCTTTTCGTCAGCGCGATGTGGGGATTGAGGGACTCGGGCAGAACGAGGCCATTTTCGAGCAGACGGTCAGGTTGATGCAGGAGGGGGTAGTGATTGCCATCTTCCCGGAGGCAGGTCATCAGAACCATCATTATCTGGGGAGTTTCAAGAAGGGGTTCGCCCGGATGGCGTTCGGCTATGAGGAGGCGTGCGGATTCAGCAAAGACCTGAAGATCTTACCCCTCGGACACCACTATCTGGGCTACACCGGAATGCAGAACGATGCCCTGTTCACCATTGACAAGCCGTTTACTTTCGAGGAGTTGTACGATATCTATCGCGAGCATCCTGAACGCGGGTTGCATCTGCTGGCCCTGAAGGCTCGCGAGAAGGTGGATAACCTTATTCTGGACATAGAGGACAACGACAATTACGAAGCGGTGGAACAACTCTGCCAGATGTACGTTCCGGTATATGAAAAGCGACTCGGATTGAAGCAGAGTCAGCTGAAGAACGACCTGGCGGCGCGCCGTGCAGTGAACTCTGCCCTGCGCGAAGCGGATTATGGCAAGAGTGCCGATGGCGGCGAAGGGGCAGGGGAGTTGCGCAGGGTTCTCGCCGCCGACCTTATTTCAAAGGCTGCGGAATATGTGCGGAACCTGAATAAACTCAATCTTGACGATTATGTCGTTGAGCGGGCCAGTACGATGGGGTTTATATCGCGCACTCTGCTCTGGATACTCCTGCTGCCGTTATTTGCGCTGTCGGCAGTGGTCAATTTCGTGCCGCATAAAGTGTCTAAGGTCATTGCCCGCAAGGTGAAAGACAAGATGTTGTTCCCCTCTATGCAACTCGGCGTAGGAATAGTAGCCTTCTTGCTGTGGTATCCGTTATTGTTTGCAGTGATATGGATTGTGTGCGGCAAGTTTTGGATTGCGATGGTCTCGCTGCTGCTGATGCCCGTCACGATGCTGGCATACCACCACCTCCGTGAACTCACCAAACGCCTGCAGTTCCGCTTCCGCAAATACCGCCTCAAACTACGCCGCGACGCTTTGATGAATGCCACACAGCGCCTCCGCCGCGACATCATGTCCGGCCTGGACCAGTTTATGTCGTAAACAGCAATCTTTTCGTAGAGTTTGTTCGCCGTTGTGAATGGCTTTCATTTTTGTATCTTTGACATCGTCACAACATCGTAAGAACAAAGCGTGGGCGTTTGCACAAGTTGTGAATGGCTTTCATTTGGGCCACCGGGAAAATCCTGTGTTTCAGGCGGGCTTTATAGATGAGCCTGTTTTATGGCGAACAATAAAGACTCGCAAGTCTGATTCTGGCGCGTTGAGCGGTGACGTCGGAAAGAACAGGTTATCTATCAGAGAGTTAGAAAATGGGGAACCGCTCAGTCCTCCTTTTTCAGCGGGACCGAGCTGGAGCCGCCTTGGAAAAGCCTGTCTATCAACCGCTTACAAAACCGCCGCCGCTCAACGTGCCAGAAACCTTATGCGCCTTCACTTTGATTTCCCTTGGAGTTTTGAACTCTATGCACAGACCCATTCTCAATAGTCTTCAATCCGTCTGAAACATAACCAATCGATGACTCTGCGACGGGTTTCATTCATCTTGTGGCTCATAAGTGAGTGCGGGACTGTGAGAGCCCGCTTAAAAGGCTCTCCTGGCTCCCGGCGGGTTCTTGTACCTCGCGACACAGAGCCGGTCAACGAAGTTACAGGAGCCCGTCCGGCGCCAATCGGCAGCAGCCGATAGCAGAAGCCGGGTAAGGCCGTCGCCTGAAAGCCCTGCTCCCTGACGTCCGGTCGGCCCCCTCCCTCACTAGTGCTGGTTGCAGGCTCTTTCTGGTCTGTGCAGCGCCCGGTATCATAGGAGGTGTAGTGTCGAATAGGAGCCGATGATGCGGTTAAGTGCACAGCGTCACGAAAAGCACCGTCTCCGGCAGCCCTCTCCCCTTCAAGCCAGCTGTCACCGACACGACCTGTGTCTTGAAGGCTTATGCACCCAGGGTTTTGTCGGTGCTGGCTACCTCGAGCAGATCTGCGCCTGGATCAGGCTTCGGGACCAGGAGTTCTCTGCAGATTCCGGGATATGGCGCTCCACCAGGTCCAGAAATTCTTTCACCTCGTAATAAATATTGTCGGCAATGGTCGGGCGGCTGAGGTCCAGGGGTTCCTCTGCAGATTTGCCGTTTCCGCCTGCAAAACCGGAATCACCGCGGGTGCCGGAACCTTTGCGCATCACCAGTCTGGGGCTTGTGACAAGGTTGATGCGGTCTATCACTATGGAGCCGTCCTCCCCCTGTATTTCTGCGGCCAGCGAAGAGTCGCCAATCTTGGAGTAGGATATCATCGCTTCGAAACCGGGATATTTAATGAGCATAGAGCCCTGGCCGTCGATGCCGTGTTCGCGGGCTTCGTCACCTCCGGGGTATATTATCGTCTCCTGCTTCTGAACGCATTCTTCAAGTTTTTCGCGGCTGAATTCACCCTCCCAGGGTGCACCGAACAGGTGTACCAGTGGCGCGATGCAGTAAACCCCGAGGTCCAGCAGCGCACCTCCGTGCATCTCTGCGCTCATACTGCTGGCCACGATGCCCTGTTTGAAATCTTCGTAGCGGGAAGAATACTGGCAATAGGTCGCCGTGTATCGGCGCAGTTTCCCGATTCTGGGCAAGGCCTCTCGCACCGCCTGGAAATTGGGCACCAGGGTAGGGCGCATTGCCTCCATAAAGCTGACGTTGTTGCGCCGGGCGGCCTCAAGCATCGTTTCCAGCTCTTCAGGGGAGGTCGCGGCAGGTTTCTCTACCAGAACGCTCTTCCCCGAGTTCATCATCAATATGGCCTGCGGCGCGTGGCAGATGTTTGGCGAGGCTATATAGACGGCATCGATGTCTGGTGCCGAGGCCAGTTCTTCCAGCGAAGTGTAAACCCTCTCTACGCCGTGGGCTGAGGCAAACTGCCGCCCGCGTTCTTTAGTGCGGGAATAGACCGCAGCGAGGCAGAAACGCGGGTCGTGGCTTGCGCCTTTCAAGAAAGATTCAGCTATCTTGCTGGACCCTATGGTCGCTATTCTGATTACTGACATAGAGAGAGTGTGCTATTCGCTGGTTCTTCCGGTATATGCTTCGACACCGGTCTTGGTAAAGTCCTGTGAGAAGAATTTCTCTGCAGCCGCATTGTATGCAGGCTCCCACGGCACGGGGCCGCCCGCGCGCTGTTGAATCCACATCCGCAGCTCCTTCTTGTGCCAGTTTACCACGCAGTTGGTGTTCCAGGCGCCGCCGTGGCCAAACCATGCGTCTTCGCTGTCCACCACCGGCGCCACCAGTCCCAGTGAATAACCGCCCAGGCCCTCGGGCCTCGAAGAGACAGCCAGGATGTTTTTCACCGTCTCTTCCTTGAGGATGCGCGCGCCGTTATCGCCGACACCGAGGTTCATCAGCATCTTGTAGAATTTCAGCTGGTCGTTTGCGGTGGTCCACAGTCCGGCTCCGGCAGAAGCGAACACGTGGGAATCGTTGTAGGGCTTTTGCTGCATGGCCATCTGCTCTATCCACACCACGGGGCCGTCTTCACGCCCCTCATAAAGTTCAATCTTGTGTTTCAGCTGCCTGTCTGTGGGCCAGAACCAGGTGGATTTCATACCCAGGGGGTCCAGCACCTCCTGCTTGAGGTATTGTTCCCATTTCATCCCGGTCACGACCTCCACCACTGCAGCTCCTATGTCTATGCCGGTGTTGGAATAGGCCTCGCGGGTGCCCGGCTCAAACAGCAGCGGGGAGGATGCCGCTATGGCTGCAGTCTGGCGCAGTGGTGCGCCGCCGGTCCATCCGCCCCCTTTGATGTTGCCCTGTTTGGCGCTGATCTCAAAGGGGAAACCGCCGGTGTGGTTCATAACCATACGTATCGTAAGGACATTATTAGCCT
>CAMKTW010000032.1 GCA_946415795.1 uncultured Bacteroidales bacterium | reverse complement strand
CGTGGCTTCTACAAACGATATCGCTTCGAATGCCAGTGGGCTGCGGAGTACAATCTGCTCCCCGAGTTCTCCTAACACCATCGCACGCTTGAGCTGTTCCAACGTGATGCCGTTCGACAGGAAAGCTCTTGAGAAAGCAAAATATGAATCATCTGCCCGATAGCCACGCAGCAAATCATAGTCTTTATATGCAGGGAGGAAATTATCTAACAAGTATTGTTTTGCTCTTGCTGCTATCGGTGTGGATAAATCGAAGCGCCTGTTCTCCACGAGTACAGCAAGCCAGTTGAGAATGTTATACCCTTCGCCATTGAGATTCAGGCACGTCAGCCCAGCATCGGCCAATTCGTAGTGATTTGCAAACCCACTTTCATTATCACTGCAAGCCCATTCTTTTGCGAGTCCTACCTCCTGCGTACAATAAAAACCAAGGCCATAATCATTCCGAATATTGCCAACTCCGTACAAAGGAACACGGATTATCTTTTCTGAACCGTGAAATAATTCAATCATTATAGTCACACTATAGTGTTATTACAAAGATATGCATATTGGCGTAATTCTGCAAATTTGCTAATTGGATATACATACAAAAAACACCCCCTGCAACATGCAAGGAGTGTTTTCTATAGTGCTTACCGTTGGGTTATTCCTCGCTGGGTTTGTTCTCGCGGTGTTCTCCACGGGGACGGCGTTCGCCACGCTCGCTGCGTTCACGACGCTCGCCGCCACGATTTTCGCGGCGGTCACCGCTGCGACGGTCGTCACGGCGTTCTCCACGGCCTCCTTCACGACGGTCACCGCTGGGGCGGGGACGGCGTACGGGCTCTACATAGCCTTCCGGCTTCTCCATAAGGGCACGGCGGCTCAGGCGAAGCTTGCCGGTCTTGGCATCGACCTCAAGGAGTTTGACATCGACCTCGTCGCCTTCGTGCAGTATATCCTCTACCTTCTCAGTCTTGCTCCAGTCAAGCTCGCTGATGTGCAGCAGGCCCTCTTTGCCGGGGAGAATCTCCACGAATGCACCGAACTCCAGGATGGAGGTCACCTTGCCGTGGTAAACCTCGCCGACCTCGGGAACAGCGCAGATACCCATAATCCAGTCGTATGCCTTCTGCATCGCCTCTGCATCGTTGGTTGCAATGTCAACAACACCCTTGCCGTCAATCTCGTCGATATTGATGACGGCGCCGGTCTCTGCCTGGATCTTCTGGATGGTCTCGCCACCCTTGCCGATGATTGCACCGATGAACTCTTTGTCAACCTCAAAGCTCTTGATGCGGGGAACGAACGGTTTGTAGTCTTCGCGGGGCTTGTCGATGGTCTTGAGCATCTCGCCCATAATGTGCATACGGCCCTGACGCGCCTGCTCCAGTGCTTTCTCCAGCACGTCGTAGCTGAGGCCGTCCACCTTGATGTCCATCTGGGTAGCGGTGATACCATCCCTGGTACCGGTTACCTTGAAGTCCATATCACCGAGGTGGTCTTCGTCGCCGAGGATATCGGTGAGGATTGCGTAGCGGTTGTTGGGATCTTTCTCATCGGTAATCAGACCCATAGCAACGCCGGCTACAGGCTTGGTGATCTTTACGCCTGCGTCCATAAGTGCCAGGCAGCCACCGCATACAGATGCCATTGAAGAAGAGCCGTTGGACTCGAGGATATCGGAAACCACGCGCACTGCGTAGGGGTTCTCAGGCATCATAGGGATAACGGGCTTGAGGGCGCGCATTGCAAGGTTGCCGTGACCGATTTCACGACGGCCCACGCCGCGCTGGCTCTTAGCCTCGCCGGTAGCGAACGGAGGGAAGTTGTAGTGGAGTACGAACTGCTGGTCGTCTTGGATCAGCACCTCGTCCATCTCCTTCATATCCTGTTTTGTACCCAGGGTTACGGTAGCCAGCGACTGGGTTTCGCCGCGGGTGAATATAGCAGAACCGTGTGCGAAGGGGAGATAATCCACTGCGCACCAGATAGGGCGTACCTCGTCGGTCTTGCGGCCGTCCAGACGGAGACCCTCGTCGAGGATCATATTGCGCATAGCCTCTTTCTGCTCGTGACCGAAATAACGGTTCACCAGGGGCTCTTTCTCTTCCAGCTCTTCCTCGGGGATAGTCGCCATGAATTCGTCGCGGATGGCGTTGAAGCCGTCCTCACGTTCGTGCTTGGGCTTTGCGCTCTTTGCCAGCTCCAGGCATTTGTCGTAGCAAGCCTCGTGAACGGCTTTACGCAGGTCTTCGTCTTCAACGTCGTGGGGATAATCCCTCTTGACGTCGTTGCCAAGCTCTGCGATGAGCTCTTTCTGCACGCGGCAGTGCTTCTTTATCTCTTCGTGGGCAAACTTGATGGCCTCGAGCATATCGTGCTCGCTGACCTCTTTCATTTCGCCCTCTACCATCATGATGTTCTCTTCAGTTGCGGCAACCATCAGCTCCAGGTCGCAGTTGTCCATATCGCTGAAGTTGGGGTTGATCTTGAATTCGCCGTTCACGCGCCCTACGCGTACCTCGGAGATAGGGCCTCCGAAGGGCAGGTCGCTGGTGGCCAGTGCACAGGATGCGGCAAGGCCGGCGAGTGCATCGGGCTGGATATCCTGCTCTGCGGAGATCAGCCATACGTTTACGAACACTTCAAGGTGGAAGTCATCGGGCCAGAGCGGGCGGATGGGGCGGTCAATCAGACGCGAGATAAGAATCTCGTAGTCAGAGGATTTGCCCTCTCTCTTCATAAATCCGCCGGGGAAACGGCCAGCTGAATAATACTTCTCTTTGTAATCTACTGTGAGGGGCATAAAGTCGGTCCCCTCCTTTACTTCTTTCGCAGCGGTAACGGTGGCCAAAAGCATAGTGCCACCCATCTTCACAACAGCGCTGCCATCGGCCTGTTTCGCCAGTCGGCCGGTTTCAATCTCGATTGTCCTGCCATCGCTCAGCAGGATCTGCTTGTTAATTACGTTCATATTTTATTAATAGGTTCTTCCTAAAACAAGGGCTGCCTTGGTTCGACCCCGCAGCAGCCCATAATTAATCCCTGTGTATCGCGAATATTATCGACGGAGACCGAGCTCCTTGATAATACTTCTGTATCTTTCGATGTCAACCTCTTTCAAATAGTCGAGGGTCTGACGTCTCTTGCCCACCAGGCGAAGGAGTGCACGCTGAGTGTTGTGATCCTTCTTGTTCTGTTTCAGATGCTCGGTGAGGTGTGCGATACGGTAGGAAAATAAAGCAACTTGACTCTCTGCAGAGCCGGTGTCAACATTAGACTTCCCGTATTTTGCGAAAATCTCTTGCTTTTTGTCTGCTGATAAATACTCTGACATAATGCAAAAAATTTGGGTTAATGATTTTGAGCGTGCAAAGGTAATATTATTTTGCTTACTCGCAAGTACTTTCTACCATTTATTTAGAGGCATACCGGACATCGCCTGAGTCACTTTGTGACGGATGTTTGCAATTACGCCCTCGTCCTCCGGCTTGCTGAGAACCTGGTCTATCATATCCACGATCCAGATCATATCCTTGTCTGACAGGCCGCGTGAGGTGATGGCGGGGGTGCCGACCCTGATGCCGGAGGTCTGGAAAGGAGAGCGGCTGTCAAACGGCACCATATTCTTGTTTACAGTTATGGCGGCCAGGCCGAGGGCCTTCTCTGCCTGTTTGCCGGTAAGATCGGGGAACTTGCTGCGCAAGTCAATGAGCATAAGGTGATTGTCGGTACCGCCGGAGATAATCTTATAACCCTTTGAGATAAACTCTTTTGCCATTGTCTGGGCATTGGATGCAACCTGCTTCTGATAATCTGCGAATTCCGGCTGCAGCGCCTCGTAGAAAGACACCGCCTTGGCTGCTATGCAATGCTCCAGAGGGCCGCCCTGTACGCCCGGGAATACGCTGGAATTAATCATCTGACCCATTGTCTTGACAACGCCCTTGGGTGTGGTGACGCCCCAGGGGTTCTCAAAGTCCTTGCCTATCAGGATGGCGCCGCCGCGCGGTCCGCGGAGCGTCTTGTGAGTCGTGGTGGTTACGATGTGGGCGTATTTCACGGGATTCTTCAACAACCCGGCTGCAATCAGCCCGGCGGGATGAGCCATATCCACCCATAGCAGGGCGCCAACCTCGTCGGCCAGGGCGCGCATCCGCTCCCAGTCCCATTCGCGGGAGTATGCACTTGCACCGCCGATAATCAGTTTGGGGCGATTCTCGCGTGCGACGCGCTCCATCTCATCGTAATCTATATAGCCTGTCTCTTCGTTAATATGGTATGAAACAGCATTATAAAGGATGCCGGAGACATTTACCGGGGAGCCGTGGGTAAGGTGTCCGCCGTGAGCCAGATCCAGCCCCATAAAGGTGTCGCCCGGCTTGAGGCAGGTCATCATCACCGCCATGTTTGCCTGTGCGCCGGAGTGGGGCTGCACATTTGCATATTCGGCGTCAAACAGTTTGCAGAGACGGTCGATGGCCAGTTGCTCTACCTGGTCCACAACCTCGCATCCGCCATAGTAGCGGGCTGCAGGGTAGCCCTCTGCGTATTTATTGGTGAGTACGCTGCCGAGTGCTTCAAGCACCTGGCTTGATACAAAGTTTTCCGATGCGATGAGCTCGATCCCTTCGCTCTGACGTTCAAACTCCTTCTTGATAAGGCTTGAGATCTGAAGATCCTGTTTCATATATGTGTTATAACTCTGCGCCCTCAGGGCAATTTATTGTATATTTGTGTCCGAATTGGAGTAGGACGCAAAAACGGTCAAAATTAGTAATGTTTCGCAAATTATACAACGAAGAATTGGGCCGGATTAGTGTGGAAGAGTACAAATCTGCACAAAAACACCCGGTTGCAGTGGTTTTGGACAATGTCCGCAGCGGTCACAATGTCGGCAGCGCTTTCCGCAGTGCAGATGCGTTCCGCATTGAAAAGGTCGTCTTGTGCGGTATTTGCGCCGTTCCGCCGTCGCAGGAGATTCACAAGACGGCGCTTGGGGCAGAATTCAGCGTATCGTGGGAGCATTACGACAATACCGTGGATGCCGTGCGCGCCCTGAAGGAGGAGGGGTGGACGATAGTGGGGGTGGAGCAGGCGGAGAATTCAGTAATGCTGAATAAGTTTGAACCTGCAGCGGACCGCCGCTATGCCTTTGTGTTTGGAAACGAGGTGTTCGGTGTGGGCCAAGATGTGATGGACCTCTGCGATATGGCGCTGGAGATACCCCAGCAAGGGACAAAGCATTCGCTCAATGTGTCGGTATCTGTCGGCATCGTGCTATGGGATGCCGTCAGAGGGTATATCTGAACGGCAGAAAGAGGAGCCTGACCCTTTATTGCCGCAGGCTTACCCCCTTCTCCAATTCCGGCATCAGCCGCCGGACCACTTTTTTGTTATAGAAGAATCTGCCGGCGACCGTACGGATGACAGTATAGGCCGGTATGGCGGCCAGCATTCCGACGATGCCGCCTATGTGCCCAGCCATAAGCATTACAATGAAAATCTCCAGCGGGGTCGCCTGTATGCTGGTGGAATAGATAACGGGCTGCAATACAAAGTTGTCGATGAGCTGCGCGCCCAGCATAATGGCCAGCACAATCAGGCCGAACACCCAGATGCCCACGTCCAGGCCGGTGCCGGCTCCGTACTTGAGCACCATACAGAGCACCGCTCCCAGCACCTCGCCGATGATGGGGCCTACATATGGAATGATGTTGAGGATGCCGGCGATGAAGGCGATGCCAAGGGCGTAGGTGGCGCCGACGCGGGCAATGATCCACAATCCCAAAAAGTCGATGAGTGCTACGGCAAGCATCTCCAGTAACAGCCCCACAAAATAACGTGAAAGAAGGTGCTCTATATCTGCTATGGCTTCTGTCACAGAGGCCTCTATCTTGTCAGGGACAAGGGCTCCGACAATCTTTGAGAACAGTTTTTCATCCTTGACAAAGAAGAAAGAGATGAACACCACGGAAAAGATGCCGATTGCCATATTCACCGCTACGGAAGCCACAGAACCCAGGACGCCGGTGATGGAGATACCGGAGGTGGCCCCTTTCAGATAATCCAGGATCACGCTGATAGCGTCGTAATCCTCTCCCAGGCCGGGAAAGAGCCCCACAATCCAGCCGTTGACTGCCTGGGGAATGTTCCCGTCCAGGTGCTTTATCTCGTGTAAGACAGATGCTTCTTTGATTATGCTGGAGATAACCGGGATTATCTGGGTGACAGCAAGGATGAGAACGGCCAGGACAATAGTGATGGAAAGTATTGTCATCAGCCAGTCAGGGGCGCTTTTCCCCTTGATGCGGAGTTTGCGCATCAGCCGCATCAGCGGCTGGCTCAGGAGAGAGACAACGAATGCCAGGATGATATATATCAGCACGCTCCTGAAGTACCAGCACAGCAGGGCGGTGATGGCGATAATTCCAAGCATTATCAGATAGCCTGCAAGTTTGTCAACGTTTTTAAGCCTTTCCATATATGGAGAATGTGGAATTAATCTTTGAACAGCACTTTGGCGACCGGGGATATATCGGCCGGGTGGCCGTTGGGGAAAAAGTGCAGCACCGGGACTTTGGCCGCTACAAGTTCCAGGCACTGGGTCAGGCACCATTCTGTACCGATGCGGCGCACCGCTTCCGGGTCGTCGGTATGTGCGCGGACCTTCTCTTCCAATTCCCTGGGGATATTGCAGCCGAATGTCTTGGGGAGCAAAGTCAGCTGCCTGAAGGTCGTAAGCGGTTTGATGCCGGGGATGACCGGTACAGAGATGCCAGCAGAGAGGCATTTGTCCACAAAATCGAAGAAACGGCCGTTGTCGTAGAACAGCTGCGTGATGATGTACTCTGCGCCGGCATCGACTTTTTCCTTGAGGTGCTTTATGTCGTCATCTGCGCTTGTGGCCTCGGCGTGCGTTTCCGGGTATCCGGCTACACCCACAGCAAAAGCGGTTTTGTGGGCGGCGGGGGCGTCGTGGCTCGTGAGTGTGCCCTTGTTCATCGCCATCACCTGGCGCACAAGGTCGGATGCATAGGAGTAGCCGTCGGCGACAGGGCGGAAAGATACCTCTGTGGGCAACTTGTCCCCGCGCAGCACAAGCAGGTTTTCCAGACCCAGAAAGTCCATATCAATCAGCTGGTCCTCAAGGGAATACTTGGATTCTCCAGCACAGATTAGATGAGGTACCGCAGGGATGCCGTACTTGCGTTCAATGGCGGCTGCGATGCCCACTGTGCCTGGTCGCCGGCGCTCAAGGTGATATTCGGCGCTTCCGTCGCTGCGCACACTCTGCCTGAGTGTTTCCCGGTGGCAGGTGATGTTGATGTAAGCCGGGTCAAACTCCAGCAGCTCGTCTATGCTGCGGAATATCGGTTCAATGCCGTCTCCTTTGATCGGAGGGAGAATCTCAAACGCAAAGCGGGTTTTTCCGGCTGCTGATGCCTCGGCAATTATCTGGGGAACTTTCATTGTATATTTCTGGGTATGAGTGTCTTGATGGTCTCTTCTGGCATATTCCGGCGGAGGGAGTAGTCCTCTATCTGGTCTTGTCCTATCCGGCCTACGGCAAAATATCTGGCGCCAGGAATCACCATGCCGCAAATGGATTCTGCCGGGTCTATCATATAGCTGGAGGTGAGGCGCATGTCGCAGTCTTTATCTATGTTGAGCAGTTCAAATGCCTCTTTCTTGAGCGAGTGGTCGGGACAGGAGGGGTAGCCAAAGGCGTGGCGCTCCCCTTCGCGGGCGGGGACTACTTCTGAGGCCAGCGCCTCTGCAAGGCGGTCGGCAAGCACCTTGGCCATAAATGCGCCATACTCGTCGCCTTTATCGCGCAGCTGTCGAGTGAATGGGGCCAGGCCGGCTCCGGCCGTTATTGCAAACAGGGTTATCTCCCGGGCGGCCGCAGCGTAGTCGGAGACAGAGATGTTCTGTTCGCCGGAAGTCTGGTTGCGGAGCATCGGCAGGCGAATCAGTTCATCGCTGCCGTCGTGGCCGGGCGCCTGGCGGGTGGTCAGCACTATGTCGTCGCCTTCGACACTTACCGGGAATCGCGCTACAACGCCCTGCAGGTCAATGATATCCCCTCTTTTTAGCGTCTCCAGCATTATGCGGGCATCTGCAATCAGCTGCTCCTTCTCACTCTCCTGTCTCACGCCCCACTCCGCGCAGAACATATCCCAGTCGATGTGCCGTACCACGCTGTCAAAGTCGTAGTGGTGGAAGACTTTCACCTCTCCCGTGGCAGCAATGGTGCTGTCTGTCAAGGCTTTACCACGAGTCGCTTGTGCACTTTTACGCAAGCGGATATCAGTAACAGGTTGATTTTCAGTGCTGTTGGTGCCACGGGCGGCAAGGGCTTCCTTAAGGCGTTGCCCGTAACTGACCAGCGGGCGGCGGTCCTGGGAGGCTGCGTACAGCTCGCGCAGGCGTTTCTGCTCTGCCAGGATGCCGGCGGCGAACACGCGGGCTGTAGGGCTTTGCAAGCTATTAATAATCTGTGTATTGCGGCTGGCGTCAGTGGAGTGTATCACCAGGCCGTCGTATTCGGGGGCGATTTTGACAGCGGTATGCATCGGGCTGGTGGTCGCGCCGCCAACTATCACCGGTATTGTGATGCCTGCCTGCCTGAGCTGCCGGCACGCATTGACCATCTCTGCCAGAGACGGAGTTATCAGTCCGCTCAGGCAGACAAAATCGGCGTGATGTTTCCGTACGGCCTCGATAATCGCTGCCGGCTCTACCATCACACCCAGGTCAATTATTTCGCAGCCGTTGCAGGCCATCACTACAGACACTATGTTTTTACCTATGTCGTGAATATCACCTTTTACGGTTGCAACGATAATGCGGGGCGCCGCCCCAAACCCCGCCGCTTCACGCTGGCTATTCTGCAATCCGGCCTGTGAGCGTTGCGCTATCGCCTGCTGGCGATTGTTATCTATAGAGGCGCTTTCGTTACCGGCTGTGATATACGGCTCCAGGGCGGCGACGCCCTGCTTCATTACGGTGGCGGTCTTGACGACCTGCGGGAGGAACATCTTGCCGTCACCGAACAGTACGCCGACACGCTCCATTGCAGGCATCATTATTTTGTTGATAACCCCGATGGGGCTGTCTGTCTGGCGATACGCCTCCAGGACATCGTCCGCAATGAACTCCGTGATGCCGTGGAGCATCGCGTATGTGATTCTTTCAGAAACTGCTGCGTTGCGCCAGCCGTTAGCTTTTCCCTGGTCCTCGCCAGAAGGGCCGGACGATTTATCTCCGGCGGCTTTGATCGCTGCAGCATATTCTACCAGTCGTTCTGATGCGTCGTCCCGGCGGCAAAGGAGCACATCCTCAATGCGCTCCAGCAGTTCCGGCTCGATATCACTGTAAACCTTGAGCATCTGGGCGTTGACGATGCCCATATCCATCCCGGCGCGGCGGGCGTGAAACAGGAATGCCGCGTGCATAGCTTCGCGAACGGTATTGTTTCCGCGGAATGCGAACGACAGATTGCTGACGCCGCCCGATACCTTGGCTCCGGGAAGGTTGCCCTTTATCCAGCGCACCGCTTCTATGAAATCGAGCGCAAAGCGGTCGTGCTCCGGGATGCCGGTTGCAACCGAGAGGACGTTAGGGTCAAAGATGATGTCCTGCGGCTCAAAACCGCTATCGGTTAATAACTTATATGCGCGGGACGCAACCGAGACCTTGCGGTCGTAGCTGGTGGCCTGCCCCTGCTCGTCAAAGAGCATAACCACTGCCGCAGCTCCGTAAGAGCGTATAAGGGAGGCTCTGCGCAGGAACTCTTCAGGCCCCTCTTTCAAAGAAATGGAGTTCACTATGGCCTTGCCCTGGCAGCACTCCAGTCCGGCTACAAGGGTATCGAGTGAAGATGAGTCTATCATAAAGGGGAGCCGGGCGATATCAATCTCGCCGGCAGCCATATTCATAAAGGTGCGCATAGCAACCGGGCCGTCGATAAGGCCGTCGTCCATACACACGTCTATTATCTGGGCGCCTGAAGCTACCTGGGCGCGGGCGACATCGATCGCTTCTGAATAATTGCCTTCACGTATCAGCCTTGCAAACTTGGCGCTGCCGGCGACGTTGCAGCGTTCGCCGATATTGATGAAGTTGGCCTCGGGTACAATCCGGAGTTCTTCAAGACCGCTGACCGTGGTGGTAGTATCGTGCGGCGGGAGAGGGCGCGGAGAATATGAGGCTGCCAAAGGTACCAGGGCGGCTATGAAATCGGGAGTTGTGCCGCAGCATCCTCCTACTATATTCACAAGGCCCCGCTCCATAAACGGTTTCATCTCCGCGGCAAAACTCTCGGGCGTTTCATCGTAGCCGCCGGAAATGTTGGGAAGGCCGGCGTTGGGGTGGACGCTTATATACGTGTCGGCCACTGCCGCCAGCCGCTCCAGGTGGGGCAGCATCTCGAGTGCTCCGAACGAGCAGTTTATGCCGACGCTTATCGGGCGTGCGTGCCGCACAGACGTCCAGAAGGCCTCCAGTGACTGACCCGACAGGGTCCTGCCAGCCTTTTGCGACACCGTCACGGATATCATCACGTCTATGTTTCGCCCGGTTTTCCGGGCAAGTCTGTCAACGGCAAAAATGGCGGCTTTGGCATTCAGGGTGTCGAAAACGGTCTCTATCAGAATCAAATCTGCCCCGCCGTCAATCAGTCCCCTGGCCTGATCGTAATAGGCGCTTTCAAGTTCGGCGAAAGTCA
>CAMKTW010000031.1 GCA_946415795.1 uncultured Bacteroidales bacterium | reverse complement strand
CATCGTCATCAACATAGACAAGGGTGACTTTGAGATATGGCGTACCCGCGAGGTGGTGGAGACTGTAGAGAATCCCGCGACTGAGATATCTCTGGAAGAGGTCAGCAAGATAGATGACTCCTACGAGGTGGGTGAGGATTATACTGAGGAGGTCAAGCTCTCCCAGTTTGGCCGCCGCGGCATCCTGAACATCCGTCAGAACCTTGCAGGCCGCATTATGGACCTTGAGAATGCTAACCTTTACAACCGCTATAAAGAGCGCATCGGCGAGATCATTGTGGGTCAGGTACACCAGTCGTGGAAAAAAGAGACCATCATCCACGACGAGGAGAAGAACGAGCTGGTACTCCCCAAGAGCGAGCAGATTCCTTCTGACTTCTTCCGCAAGGACGACACGGTGAAGGCCATCATCATCAATGTGGAGATGAAGAACAACCGTCCCGTGATAACCCTTTCCAGGACATCCAGCCTCTTCCTTGAAAAACTCTTCGAGCAGGAGGTTCCCGAGATATTCGACGGCCTGATCACCATCAAGAAGGTGGTCCGCATCCCCGGCGAACGCGCCAAGGTGGCAGTCGAGTCGTACGACGACCGCATCGATCCGGTAGGCGCCTGCGTGGGTGTCAAGGGTTCCCGTATCCACGGCATCGTGAAGGAGCTTCACAACGAGAACATCGACGTCATCAACTGGACAAACAACAAGCAATTGCTCATCCAGCGCGCCCTTTCGCCCGCACGTATTTCATCGATGGAGTTTGACGAGGCAAACAAGACCGTCAACGTCTATCTCAAACCTTCCGAGGTTTCGGTTGCAATCGGCAAGGGCGGCTGTAACATCAAGCTTGCAGGTATGCTCATAGATTATCAGATAGAGGCTTACCGCGAGGTTGACGAGACAGAGGCGGCTGCAGAAGAAGAGGATGTATTGCTGGAGGATTTCAGCGATGAGATCGATATGTGGATCATAGACGCCCTCAAGGCTATCGGCCTGGATACTGCAAAGAGCGTCCTGGCTCTCCCCGTGGAGGAGATCAGCCAGCGTGCCGACCTCGAGGATGAAACCGTAGAAGAAGTACAACGGATTCTCCGCTCGGAATTTGAATAAAAAACAACAAGGGATATAGAATGGCAAAAATTCGAGCTAGTAAAGTAGTCAAAGAATTCAACATCGCACTTTCGACTCTGGTTGAGTTTCTCCACAAGAAGGGGATAGAGATAGAGTCAAACCCTGGCGCGGTGCTCTCAGAAGATGCTTATGCCCTGGTGGAAAAAGAGTTCGCCAAGGAGCATCTGCTCAAGGAGCAGTCCCGCAAGGTGGCTATTTCTGTAAAGGAGATTACAGAAAGCGAACACGCCAAGGCGCCGGTAGAAGAGCCGGAAGAGGTTATCATCAAGACCAACGTGCTGGACAGCAAGCCGTTCGCGGCAAAGAGCGCGCCTGCGCCCAAGCCGGAACCGTCACCGGAGCCGGAGAAGCCCGCACCCGTCGAGGAGCCGGAACCGGTGGAAGAGAAGCCGCAGCATCATACATTGAATGTTCTGGACAAGATAGACCTCGATGCCATCAATAAACCTAAAAAGGTTGAAAAGCCGGCTCCGGAGGAGGTTAAACCGGTTGAACAGGAGCAGACGGCACCGGAGACAGCGCCTGTTCAGAAAGAGGAAGAAGAGGCTCCCGCCCCTGCGGAAAAACCCGTCATCGAGCATATTGAAACCAAGGTAGAGAAGCTCAAAGGCCCCGCCATCCTGGGCAAGATCAACCTCGAGGAGACCAAGCCTGCATCCAAGGATAAACCGCGCGACAAAAACAAGAAGCGTGAGCGCATCCACAAGCAGACGACAAAGGTCGATATCAATCAGAGCGCAAACTACGGCAAGGATTCTGACCGCAACCGTCGCAACAAGAAGAGCCAGCGCGATGCTATGCCCGGCAAGTTTGTACGTCCCGAGACTGATGAAGATGAGGTTCAGCGTCAGATAAAAGAGACCTACGCACGTCTCACAGAGAGCCGAAGCAAGACCAAGGGCAGCAAGCACCGCCGCGAAAAGCGCGAGATATTCGAGGCTAAGCAGGAGGAGGCTATGCAGCAGGAGATGCTCACCAGCAAGATATTGAAGGTGACGGAGTTCGTTACCGTGAACGAGCTTGCCATTATGATGAACAATACCCCCGTGACAAAGGTTATCGAGGCTTGTATGAACCTGGGCCAGATGGTATCCATCAACCAGAGGCTGGAGGCCGACGTGCTTACCCTTGTCGCAGAGGAGTTCGGCTATAAGATAGAGTTTACCACCGCCGGCGAGCAGGAGGCTCTGGAGCAGGAAGAGGACCGTCCGGAAGATCTGGTGCCGCGTCCTCCCATCATCACCGTTATGGGGCACGTGGACCACGGCAAGACCTCCCTGCTTGACAATATCCGCAACACCAACGTCATTGCCGGCGAGGCTGGCGGTATCACCCAGCATATCGGTGCCTACAGCGTCAAGCTGGAGGACGGCCGGCGCATCACCTTCCTGGATACCCCCGGCCACGAAGCCTTCACCGCTATGCGTGCCCGCGGTGCCAAGATGACCGACATCGCCATCATCATTATCGCTGCCGACGACGCCGTGATGCCCCAGACCATCGAGGCTATCAACCACGCGCAGGCTGCGGGCGTGCCTATGGTATTTGCAATCAACAAGATAGACAAACCCGGCGCAAGCGGAGAGAAAATCCGTGAGCAGCTGGCAAATATGAATATCCTCGTAGAGGACTGGGGCGGCAACTATCAGTGCCAGGAGATTTCTGCCAAAAAGGGTATCAATGTGGATAAGCTTCTTGAAAAGGTGCTCCTGGAGGCCGATATGCTGGACCTCAAGGCCAACCCCAACAAACGCGCCGTGGGCAGCGTGGTGGAGTCTTCGCTTGACAAGGGCCGCGGCTATCTGGCTACCGTGCTGGTTCAGTCGGGAACCCTTCACGTCGGTGACGTGGTGCTGGCCGGCTGCTATACCGGACGCGTAAAGGCTATGTTCAACGAGCGCGGGCAGAAGATCACTGAGGCTGGCCCTTCCACGCCTGTGTCTGTCCTCGGCCTGAACGGTGCCCCCACCGCCGGTGATACCATCAACGTGCTGGAAGACGAGAAAGAGGCAAAGGAGATTGCCAACAAGCGCGAACAGCTGCTCCGTATGCAGGGTCTGCGCGCACAGCAGCACGTCACCCTCGAGGAGATCGGCCGCCGTATCGCAATCGGCAACTTCAAGGAGCTCAACATCATTGTCAAGGCCGATGTGGACGGTTCCATCGAGGCTCTTTCAGATTCCCTCATCAAACTCTCCACAGAGGAGGTCAAGGTCAATGTCATCCACAAGGCTGTGGGTGCCATCTCCGAGTCGGATGTCCTGCTGGCAGTTGCATCTAACGCCATCATAATCGGCTTCCAGGTGCGTCCCAGCTCGGATGCCCGCCGCCAGGCAGAGAAAGAGGGTATCGAGATCCGTCTCTACTCTGTAATCTACGACGCCATCAACGAGGTAAAGGACGGTATTGAAGGTATGCTTGCTCCCGAAGAGAAGGAGGAGGTTACCGCTACCGCCGAGGTTCGCGAGACCTTCAAGATATCCAAGGTCGGAACAATTGCCGGCTGTATGGTCAAGGAGGGCAAGCTCACCCGCACCGCCAATGTCCGCGTAATCCGCGACGGCATTGTGGTTTATACCGGTACGCTCGGCTCCCTCAAGCGCTTCAAGGACGATGTCAAGGAGGTTGCGGCAGGCTACGACTGCGGTATGAACATAGAGAACTTCAACGACATCAAGGTCGGCGACGTAATCGAAGCCTACACCATAGTTCAGATTAAGAGGACCTTATAGGGTTCGCTTGTATCTGCGCCAATTCCGCTCCAAAGCGCTCTGCCAGGGTTCGGCAACGATGCCGAAGTCGCGCTCGATCTTGGAGCAGTCCAGATAGGAATATTTCGGACGGGTAGCCTTCTGCGGGTACTCGTCCGATTTTATATCCACCACCCGGCAGCGGTTATGGGCACAGTGCATAATGGCCGCGGCAAAATCGCTCCAGCTGCAGGGGCCCCTCCCGCTGAAGTTGTATATCTCTCCGCGATGCGTCCCGATGTTGCCGATGATTCTTACTATGGCCGCCGCAAGGGAGTCGGCAGCGGTGGGACTGCCGATCTGGTCGCAGACTACCTTTACCTCTTCCCGCTCCGCACCGAGGGCCGCCATCGTCTTCATGAAATTCTTGCCGTAGGGGGAGTAGAGCCACGCGGTGCGGACAATCACGCCGCGGCATCCGGAGCGCTGCATTGCCCTCTCGCCCGCCAGTTTGCTTGCGCCGTAAACGCTCAGCGGGGCGGGGGAGTCACTCTCTTGGTATGGGGTACGTTTGTTCCCGTCAAACACATAATCGGTGGATACCTGTATCAGGGCTGCATCGGCCTTGAATGCGGCCTCTGCAAGGGTCTTTACGCCAGTTTCATTTACACGGAAGCAAAGGTCGGCATCATCCTCAGCCGCTTCTACATTGGTGTAGGCCGCGCAGTTTATTATCGTGCCTATGCCGTGCTCCGCAATGAAACGCTCCACGGCCGCGGCGTCACAGATGTCAAGTTCTGCGTCGGTGGCAAATACCCGTTTGCGGCGGGCGAGTTTCCGCCTCAGTTCAAGGCCTAATTGCCCATTGGCTCCAGTTATCCAGACAGAATACATTTTGAAACAAATAATTTTTACAAAAGTAGATATAAAAATCATATCTTTGTAATCAGCCGTAATATGTTAATTTTTGATTGTATTAACACACATATGGATTATAATACATATAGAGAGAAACTGATCCTTCCGGAGTACGGAAGACACGTGCAGAAGATGATAGAGAAGGTGAAGGGGATAGAGGATAAGGAGAAGAGAAACGAGCAGATACAAGCTGTTGTGAACGTGATGACGCTGCTCAATCCCTCGCTCAGGGAGTATCCCGATTACAAGCGCAAACTTTGGGACCACGTTTATGTGATAGCCGGCTACGACATCGATATTGATTCTCCGTACGAAGTGCCGACACCCGCCAAGGCGGCTTCAAAACCGGATCCCATTCCTATAGAGAAGACCCCGATAAAGGCGAGCTGCTACGGCCGCAACATAGAGAATATGATAGATCTGGTGGCCGGGATAGAAGATGCCACAGTCCGCAACGAGATGATCCGCAACCTGGCCCGCTATATGCGCCAGCAGTATCTTATCTGGAACAAAGACAGCGTTGCGGATGAAACCATCCTCAAGGATATGGCTCAGCTGGCCCAGGGCAAGCTGGAGATACCCGAGGGGCTGGAACTTGGCGCCGTTCACGGAGATTTCAGCCGTCCACGCGGAATCGATCCCCGTCAGGGGCAGTTCGGCAAAAAGAATAAGAAGAAGAAATTCAGGAGCAACAATTAGCGATGGCCACAAAGAAAAAGAAAAAAAAGAAGCAGTCTCAGGCGCCGGCACTTACCCGGGATCAGAAAATAGCCATCCGGTTGGTGCTGGGTTTGCTGCTGCTCGGGATTACGGTGCTGGTCACCGCATCGCTTGTTTCGTATGTCTTCACCTGGAAGGCGGATTACAGCATCAAGTCCAATCCCGACGTTTGGCGCGACTATGTAATCACTCAGAATGTATGTGGCAAGGTGGGATATTTTATATCCGACTTTTTGATAGCCAAACTGTTCGGCATCGGAGCATATTGTATCCCGTTCTTCCTGTTGGCTCTCACCGTGGGTTGTTTCCGTATCCGCAAGGTGCGTCTGCTGCGCTGCTTCCTCCTCTGTCTGATGGGGGCTATAGTCATATCGCTCGCAGCATCTTTCATTGCCGGTTTCTGGAATGTGTTCGTGCTCTCCACCGGTGCCGGCGGCTCCTATGGCTATTTTGCCAACAAATGGCTTTGCTCTACCGTCGGCAGTCTCGGGGCGGGATTGATTATCGGGTTCCTGTTTATCCTCTGGCTGGTGCTCTGCTCCAACAAGGTGGCCTTGGCCATAGACAATTTCATATACCGCGCGTTCAACCGTCCCCGCAGGGAAAAAGAGGAGGTCGCTGAACCTGTTCCGGCCGTGGTGGAGGAAGATCCCGGATATGTGATATCTGTAGAGACTGAAAAGCCTGTGGACGAGCAATGGCAGGAAGAGGAGCCTGTGGCCCCCGTCCAGGAGGAGGATGCCGAGTCGGAAGCAGAAGATGAAACGGTGATAGACCTTGCGTCGGAGACCCCGCAGAGCGATGTGGTGATTACGGTAGAGAAGGGGGGCTACGATCCCGATGCCAATATGGAGGAAGACGATATCGCGCATCTGTACAACCCCCGTCTGGATCTCTCTCAATATGAATTCCCTTCGGTAGCGCTTCTTGACGATTACAAGGATAAATGGTATGAGATATCTATGGACGAGATGGAGCGGAACAAGAACCGCATCGTCCATACCCTGGGCAGTTATAAGATCCGCGTGGAGAGCATCTCCGCAAAGAAGGGGCCTACCGTTACCCTCTATAAGATCCGTCTGGCGGAGGGTACACGCATCGCGCAGGTGAAGCGGCTGGAAGAGGATATCGCTATGTCGCTGGCGGCCAAGGGTGTCCGTGTGCTTGTCCTTGAAGGGGCCATAGGTATCGAGGTTGCCAACGAGAAACCGAGCGTAGTCCCGCTCAAGATGATTCTCAACTCTCCGCAGTACCGCGAGAAGAGTGCTAATATGGAGCTCCCGGTAGCGCTGGGCATCACCGTCACCAACGAGCCGTTCTTCCTGGACCTGGCCCGTATGCCGCACCTTCTGGTGGCTGGTGCCACCGGTATGGGTAAATCGGTGGGCCTGAACGCGATAATTGCCTCCCTGCTCTATGCAAAGCACCCTTCTGAGATGAAGTTTGTGATGGTTGACCCCAAGAAAGTGGAGCTGGATTTTTACAAGGCTCTGGAGAAGCACTTCCTTGCCGCCCTTCCCGATGCCGATGAGGTGATTATCACAGACACCACCAAGGTCGTCCATACGCTGCGTTCTCTCTGCTCTGAGATGGACGCCCGCTACGATCTGCTACGTGAGGCCGGAGTGCGCAAGATCACGGAATACAACGAGAAGTTCCTCAACCGCAAGCTCAATCCGCTCAAGGGTCATAAGTATCTCCCTTATATCGTGGTTGTCATTGATGAGTTTGCAGACCTGCTGATGACTGCGGGCCGCGAGGTGGAAGAACCCATCGCCCGACTGGCCCAGAAGGCCCGCGCCGTGGGTATCCATCTGGTCATAGCAACCCAGAGGCCTACCACAGATGTCATTACCGGTACCATCAAGGCCAACTTCAACTCCCGCATAGCTTTCAAGGTGAACTCCGGTGTGGACAGCAAGACCATAATCGATGCCTCGGGTGCGCAGCGCCTTATCGGCCGTGGCGATATGCTGGTACTTTATCCGGGCAGCGATATAGTTCGTGTACAATGCGCTATGATCGATACTCCGGAGATTGAGCGTATCACAAAGTTTATAGAGAAGCAGAGGGGATACAGCCACGTATTCTGGCTGCCGGAATATGTAGAGGAGGGTGCCGATGATGCCGGCGGCAACAGCGCAAACCTCACCAAGCGCGACGCTCTCTTTGAGGAGGCGGCCAAGATCCTTGTCCAGACACAGCAGGGTTCCACCTCTATGCTGCAGCGCAAACTCAATTTGGGCTATAACCGCGCCGGCCGCTTGATGGACCAGCTGGAGGCGGCGGGCATAGTGGGCCCTTCAAACGGCAGCAAGAGCCGCGATGTGCTTATTACTGATTTCGATACGTTGGACAGGATTATCGAGGCGCTTGACCATAGCAGCTAACGCGCTATGCCCCGTCAGGGACTTGCTTTACGCCTACAGGCATTAGTGTTTATGGCATTTTATTTGCCATATTCCGAATAGAATCTGTCATTGGATAAGAACTATGAAAAGGCTGACAATAACACTCTTTCTCTTGGTATATGCACTCGCAGTATATGCGCAGAGCGATGCCGTGACTCTCTGGGACGAACTCAAGAAGCAGGGGCAGGTCTCTATGAACTTCTCGCTTAAAGGGACTGATGCAAGCGGTGTAGTGGTCTCTTCAGAGGAGGGCAAGGCTTATCTGCAGGGTAGCTGCTACCGCATCGAGTGCGGCGATATGCTCATCTGCTGCGACGGCAAGGCGATGTGGATGTTCAACAGCGCCACTGAGGAGCTTGTTATAGATCAGGACGAGGCGATGCCGTTTATGAAGGCAACCAATATCCGCAAAGACCAGAAGGGCAACATCAATGCGACTTATTTGGCAGACGACATCACCTTCAAGGTCAAAGTCAGCGACATCGTGCCCGTCTCCACATCGTGGCCCGCATCATATTTTACCATTGATGAGTCGTCGCTCTCAGAGAACGTCATCGTTACCGATTTGAGGGAATAGGCCGGTAATCTTACGGTTTTTTGGCAGGAATCAAGCGTGGGTATTGTTTATACGGATAATTATACTTACCTTGCACGACGTAATTTGCACTGCATTTACTGTTCAACAAATTTGTCTAATTATAAACCTAATCAATAATCAAGATGAAAAGAAATCTTTACGTATCCCCCGCAATCAAGGAGTATGAAATCTCCCCTGAGAATGCAATCCTGCAGGGATCTTCAGTTAACCCTGAAGTAAGCATCGACGATATGAATCTGGGTAACTGATAAACTTCATTATAGAAAGCTGAGGGTGGTGCGAGCCACCCTTTTTTCTTTTCTGATGTCCCCGGCGCAGGGGACGTGGTGAGACAGATACGGATATCGCCAGTCAGATTCGATTCCGTCAGTGTATATAACGTCCTCAGAAATGGGACGTTATACGCGTTTAAGGCCGTTTTTGACATTAACGTCCGGGTTATTGGGACGTTATTGACACCGTGAGGGCATATCTATGCTTCAAATGCAGGATTATCCCGGTGACCCATTCTTAGGACTTGATGTCTCGCTCCAGTATTAAAGGTTCGCGAAAACGTCCCGGATGGAGGGGTAGGCGTGGCGCAGAAGGCGCGGCAGGCGGGTGGGGCCGCACCAGGAGGCGCGTTCGATGTCCTCTTCTGTCTGGACTTTGACCTTTTCGCGCCCGGTGAGTGTCATCCGGTACCAGTGTGACTCTTTCAGGACAAAGTTGCCGCCGCGATGGTATGTGTGATATGTGACGCATATCGGCTCGCCGAGAGCGATGTGAGTCAGGCCGGTCTCTTCCTTAACTTCGCGCAGGGCGCACTCCTCCAGGCTTTCGCCCGGTTCCTGATGTCCTTTTGGCATATCCCACGCACCGCGGCGGAAGAACAGCAGGGTCTGACCTTTGTCGTTGCTTATCACGCCGCCGGCTGCGACCTCCCGTTTCAAGGAGGAGATGAACTCGGCAAATGCAGAGGCCGGATTGTCGGCTTCAATCACAAGAGCCTCGATGTCGTCCGCCTTTTCAAACCAGAGCGGCAGTTGTGACAGGTCGTCGCTCTGCTGGTATCTGTAATAAACACGATTGTCGCCATAATCGGCCACAGAGCCCGTCGGGACAATCTTTACGCTGCGGTTGGCAAAATAAACTTTATACATTTATGACACAATTAAACATAGGTTTGACAAAAATACTAATATTTATAACTTTGTAATTCCTTATTATTGCGAAATATGTGATATGAATACGATAGAAAAGAATGTCGCCGGGTTCCTGCTCGATATAGGTGCAGTACAACTTCGCCCGGACGAGCCCTTTACCTGGGCTTCTGGCTGGAAATCGCCAATCTACTGCGACAACCGCAAGATTCTCTCTTATCCTGAAATCCGCAGCAAGGTGTGCGAATATACCCTGCAGACTGTAGAGGATCATTTTAAAACCGTGGATGTCATAGCTGGTGTGGCAACCGGCGCCATCGCCCTCGGGGCGCTGGTGGCAGACCGCCTGAACAAACCTTTCATCTATATTCGTCCTGTCCCCAAGGATCACGGTATGGGCAACCAGATTGAGGGTGTATTCCATCACGGCGACCACGTGGTGGTGATTGAGGACTTGATTTCCACCGGCTCCAGTTCTCTGGCCGCTGCCGATGCAGTTACCGCAGCCGGCTGTATAGTGGAGGGTATGGTGGCTATTTTCTCTTACAACTTCACCTCCGCCCGCCGCGAATTTGAGCTTCACTCTGCGCTGGAGCTCTATACGCTCTCTAATTACGACGTGCTGATTGAAACTGCCGTAGAGCGCAACCTGGTCTCTGAAGAGAGTCTGGAGATGCTGCGCGAGTGGCGTTATCGTCCGGAAACCTGGGGAAAATAGTATGTCCGACACGCTGCTCAAAAGCAAGACTGTGCTCATTGACCGCCAGCCTGTGGTGCTCTACAGCGCCCTTGGCGATCTGAGCGCGCTGGTAAAGAACCTGCCAGAAGATAAGCGGGCCACTATCACAGCCACCCAGGACACTATCTCTGCAAATATGCAGGGGTTCAACTTGGGGATGAGGGTGGCAGAGCGCGAGCCGTTCAACCGCATAACTTTCGTGCAGACCGACGGCACGCCGATTGTGTTCCAGATACAGGCCTGCTTTGACACCGTAGATGACCCTTCTGACGCCGATGCCGACTGCAAGACCAACTTCCATCTGGAGTTGGCGACCCACCTGAGCGGTATGCTTAAGATTATGCTGGGAAGCAAACTTCAGGGGGTGCTGGATCGCCTTACCGATACCATAGCTGCAGCGGCCGAAGG
>CAMKTW010000030.1 GCA_946415795.1 uncultured Bacteroidales bacterium | reverse complement strand
GGTGGCAAAGTATCTCCATATTAACCTGGAGGATAACGGTGTGATTGATAACTAATTACCTAAAATCGCTACGCTTCCCACAATGGAGTGATTGTCAGGAATGTATTGAATACTAGATGTTTGTCCTACAGGCAAAAAATGCCTACCTTTGACTTGCTATGAAGAAAGTAAAAATCACCGCCATCCTACGGTCGGAATACCCCGATTTGATGGCGATTTATGAGAATCCCATCGAGCACTCCTGCGATGTGACGATGGGACAGGAGTGGATCTCCAGAGATGGCGCCAAGCCTGATGGCTTGTGCTCTGCCGCCTGGGAGAGTATGCGGCCGTTTGTCCAGGCGCTCGCCCGTGGTGAGGGAAACTTTTACGACGGCTGGATGAAGAACCCCTTCAGCGCGATGATCAGTTGTAACGACGGCTTCCGTCCGGTGAGCTTTTACATTGAAGCTATAGGATAGTATGCAGTAAAGCGGCAAGGTTCCGGGCGGTTGATTCTACTGATAATTCAGGAGTCAAATAGTTGCACTATTCTCACGAATAATGCTTATCTTTGAGAGATTGGTCAATCGAAATTATTAAAATACAGTAAATAGTAAATAGTATGAGTAACATTTCAAGACGCAAATTCATTCAGGTCGGCGCCGCAAGTGCAGCCGGCGTGATTGCTGCCTCCAGCGGCCTGAACGCTATGGAAGCGATGGATTCCCGCAAGAAGAAAAATGAGTCCGCTTCCGCCCCGAAGCCGGAGAAAGTCCGCATGGCTGCTGTGGGTATCGCCAACCGCGGACGCCAGATTATCCAGGAGTTTGACAATACCGGGCTCTGTGAATTTGTGGCGCTGTGTGATGTCGATCCTAAAAGCGCTGAAAGCCAGATGACAATAGCGGAGCACCCCAAAGCAAAGGTGTTCACCGATTTCCGCAAGTTGTTCGACGAGTATGGCAGCCAGTTCGATGCCGTATGCATCGCCATCCCCGATTTCTCACACTTCCCCGTGACAATGCTGGCGCTGAACCAGGGTAAGCACGTGTATGTTGAGAAACCGATGGCCCGCACCTTCTACGAGTGCCAGTTGATGATGGATGCCGCACGCCGTCATCCCGACCTGGCGACTCAGGTCGGCAACCAAGGTCATTCGGAGGCCAACTACTGGCAGTTCAAGACTTGGGTGGAGGCCGGCATAATCAAGGATGTTTACCGCATCGATGCTTTCTTCAATGCCTGGCGCCGCTGGTACCCGTACGATCCCGTGATTGACCATTATCCAGAGGCGATGCCTGTGCCGGAAGGTATGGACTGGAACCTCTGGAACACTACGGCCCAGTTCCACGATTACAACGACAAGTACCACCCCGGCAACTGGCGCGGCTGGTATGACTTCGGCCTGGGTGCGCTTGGCGACTGGGGTGCTCACATCATTGACACCTGCCACGAGTTCCTCCAGCTGGGTCTCCCTTATGAGGTTGATCCGCTCAAGATTACCGACTATAACGACTATTTCTTCCCCAAGGAGACTACCCTGCGCTTCAAGTTCGCAGCCCGCGGCGATATGCCGCCCGTTGACCTTACCTGGTATGACGGCGAAACCAATTATCCGCCGATTCCGGAGGGCTACGGCAAGAGGGATATAAACCAGGACGATGTTCCGGCCTCCGGCCAGAATGTTCCGGGACAGGATTTGTCGCTGAGCCCCGGCAAGGTCATCTACAGCAAGAATCTGACCTTCCGCGGCGGAACCCACGGCGCTACCCTGCAAATCATCCCTCCCGAGGTGGCAAAGGAGATGGAAGGCAAGCTGCCCGAAGTTCCGGAAACCCCGTCGAACCACTACGCAAACTTCCTCAAGGCTTGCAAGGGAGAGGAGAAGACCCGCAGTCCGTTCGAGGTGTTCGGCCCGATGTGCCAGACTTTCTGCCTTGGCATCATCGCCATACGCACTCAGCGGAAGATTACCTTTGACAAGATCAGCAATACAATCCTTAACGATCCCTTCGCAAACAGCCTGCTCGCGGACCGTCTGCCCCGCAAAGGCTGGGATGAATACTACAAGATGTAATTTTTTATGTTCTGTTTTGGTGCTTTTTCCCATCCTTCTTCGGTTACATAGGACCCCTATGCTCCCTCATCAGGATGAAAAAATCCCTCAAAACATCTCCATAAAACGTTTTATCATATGAAGAAATATATAATAGCTGTATTCGCTACGGTGGCTATGATTGCCACATCCTGCTGCTGCCCTCAAAGCAAGACTTGTGAATGCGAGAAGCCCGACTGGGGTAAATATGCCGCAATGGAGTCTGCAGCGGAGCCAAATACCCTTACCGATGCCGAGGAGGCCGACGGATGGGAACTGCTATTTGACGGCGAGACCACCGAGGGGTGGCAGAGTGCCCGTCCCGCAAACTTGGGCAAGTTTCCCGAGGGGGGGTGGGGCATTACTGAAGACGGATTGCTCTATGTCTTTGCCGGTGACGGCGCTGAGAGTGCAAACGGGGGCGATATCATCACTACCCGCAAGTGGCGCGACTTTGTACTGAAGGTCGATTTTAAGATTACCGAAGGTGCCAACAGCGGCATCAAGTATTTTGTGAATCCTTTCCTTAACACAGGCCCCGGCAGTGCAATCGGCTGCGAGTTCCAGATTCTGGACGATGAGCACCACCCGGATGCGAAACTGGGTGTGAACGGCAACCGTACACTGGCATCTCTTTACGACCTTATCCCTGCACGGCGCGGCCCCTGGGACGCTCCCGATGCGGACGGCTGGCATCACGCGATGATTGTCGTGGACGGCAACCACGTGGAGCACTGGCTGAACGGTGAGAAGGTTGTGGAGTACGAGCGGGGCAACCAGATGTGGGATGCGCTGGTGGACTTCAGCAAGTACCGCGACTGGCCCGATTTCGGCAATTATGAGGAAGGTTACATCCTTCTTCAGGACCACGGCCATCAGGTCTTTTTCAAGAACATCAAGATTAAGGAACTGTAAGGTTATCAGGGTAGTTTTTGTATATTTGTAACAAACAACAATAATAATTTAACAATAAATCAAATATCGATATGAAAAAAGTTGCTGACAAACAGATTCTGATGGCCGCCGATTTCGCCGGCTATCCCCTCAAAGAAGCCATCAAAGAATACCTCGAGAAGAAAGGCTGGACCGTTACCGATATCGGAGTCAAGGCAGACTCGGATCCTGAAGATACTGAACTGATGTTCCACCGCATCGGCCTTCGCGTGGGTGCCATGATCACCGAAAAGGAGTTTGAGCGCGCCCTCATCTTCTGCGGTACCGGTATGGGTATCCACATTGCTGCCAGCAAATGCCCCGGCGTACACGCTGGTGTCGTGGAATCGGTTCCTGCCGCTTTCCGCGCAATTACCGGCAATGGAGTGAACGTGCTTGCGATGGGTGCTTTCTATGTGACTCCCGAGTTGGGCAAGCAGTGCGCAGACGCTTTCCTTTACAATGACTTCGGCAGCGGCTGGGAGTGGTGGCCCGACTTTGACAAGTTCCACCAGATTGCCATCGACGAGCTAAACGCCTTCAACTATGAGGAGTACAAGGCTAACGGCTTCAAGGTTAAGCACCTCGGTGACTGCCATTGCGAACTCTACGACCGTCCGGAAGGCTTCTCCAGCGTGCCTCTGATGTGTAAACGATAAAGCGGCCGCTATACCGCATAAAAAAGGTGTATTCCAGGGCTTCCCGGGGTACACCTTTCTTTTTTCTCTATTGATGTGGTTACAGCCTCTCTGCTGCAGCGCGTATTCTGTCGGAGAGATCTGTCAGCGCAAAGCTCAGGGTATCCAGTTCGTCTTTTGTGAAACCTCCGCGTCCGCCGTTGCCGTCAATGCCGTCAAGTTTGTGATACAGCCAGGATGAAGACTTGCCACAATATCCCCAGCCACCCATATTCCTTCTGGAGGCAATGCTATTGTAGCACAGCGCTTTACAACAATTCGCTCAACCTTCACAATGGGAGGCAATTTGTATAATACACAGTCTATTAGGCACTTTGGCTCCAGCTGACTTTAGTCCAAAGAAAAAACGCCCCCTTCTTCAGACACAGGGTTTTGCAGGTGGTCCCATAAAATCTGTGGGGTTGTGTATCATCAGATGGATACAGTAAGCATTTTAACCAGTGATTCCGGGTCGGGGGCGGCGTGCAGCAGGTCCATATCGTCGCCGTCCATAAAGCCGGCGGCGATCATAGTGCGCATCTGTGTCAACAGGCCGTCGTAGTAGCCGTCGGTGTTCAGGATGAAGGCGGGTTTGAAATGGTAGCCAAGCTGCCAGCCTTCCATCCAGCTGAAGGCCTCGGTCATCGTGCCGAAGCTGCCGGGGAGGAATATCATTGCGTCGGAGAGGCGCTCCATCGTGGCGATGCGTTCTGCGATGTCAATTACATAGATGGTCTCGCTCAGGTCAACCCCTTCAGGGCCTACGTGGATGCCGGCGGCGGCATTGTCCCTCTTACCCTTGAAGCCTGTGGGGAATACTCCGGTAATATGTCCGCCCGTGGCGGAGCACCCGTCGGCCAGCGCCTTCATCGTGCCCACCGAAGCCCCTCCATACACAATCCTGATCCCGTTTTCTGCCAGCAGCTGCCCCAGCCGGTATGCATTTTTTACAAACTCAGGCCCTTTGCCGGTCCGCGAGCCGAGATAAACGGCCACTGTTTTAATCTTGCTCATACCGTAAAGGTATAAAAATGGTTTTACATAGAAATTCGTATATTTGAAATATAATTCAAACAAGGATATGAACTACTTCAAAACCGATATCGAGGGGCCTGTGATTATCGAGCCGAAGGTGTTTGGCGACGAACGGGGCTATTTCTTTGAGAGTTTCCGCTCTGATGAATTCTGCCGGGAGGTGGCTGACATCAGGTTTGTGCAGGACAACGAGTCTTGGTCGGCCCGGCGGGGAGTGTTGCGCGGTTTGCATTTCCAGAAGGGAGAGGCGGCGCAGGCCAAGCTGGTGCGGGTGGTGAAGGGCCGTGTTCAGGATGTGGCGGTGGATATCAGGGAAGGTTCACCTACTTTCGGAAGGTATGTATCTGTGGAACTTTCCGGAGACAATCACCGTATGATTTATATTCCTCGCGGGTTTGCACACGGTTTTGCGGTACTTGAGGAGGATACCATCTTCCATTACAAGTGTGACAACTATTACGACCCGGCTTCGGAGGGGTCTGTCCGATGGAACGATCCCGATATCGGTGTGGAATGGATGCTGGACGAAACCGAAATCATACTCTCTGCGAAAGACAGCGTGGCGCCGTTCTTAAACAGCTGATATGTACCGTCTCCTGGCATATTTGCTGTTGCTGCCGCTGTACCTGCTTTCGTTGCTTCCGCTGCGGGTCCACTACTTGTTTGCGGACCTCCTGAACTGGCTGCTGGGCAATGTTTTCAAGTATCGCCGCGAGGTGATCGACATAAACCTGAAGGGGGCCTTTCCGGATATGCCGCAAGTTGAACGGGACACGATAAGGAGAAATTACTATAAATACCTTTCCGATGTGGTGTGTGAGATGGTGTGGGCAATGACCCGCTCCGGCAGCCATATCCTGCGAAAAGGGTTCTACAGGGTCGATTCTGAATCAGAAAAGGTGATTAACAATTCGTTTGGGAATTCCACCTCGGTGGTGACGCTGCTTGCGCACACTGGCAACTGGGAGATTTCCAGCGATTTGCCGCACTTTATGCAGAAGCCTGCCTTTGGTATAAAAGATATGACGGCAGCCTACCAGACTCTCCACAGCCCCCTTTCTGAACAGTTGTTCCTGCTGATGCGCCGCAAGCGGCTCAGCTCTCCCGACAGCCTGACAGCTTCCCACAGGATTCTCCGCTATATGCTGGAGCACCGCAGACAGAAACGGCTATACTTCTTTATCGCCGACCAGTATCCATACAGCGGTGTCTCCCATACCAATACCTTTCTTGGACTGCCCACTGAATGGCACAACGGAGGGGAGGTTATAGCCCGCAAATTGCACCTTCCGGTGTTATATCTTTACATTGACAGGGTTAAAAGAGGTGAATATGTCATTAAAATTTCGCAAATTTGTTCCGATGCTTCGCTAACCGGGCCGGGGTCGGTGACAGATACTTATGCCGCCTTGCTTGAGAGGGATATCCTTAATCGCAAAGAGAACTGGCTGTGGAGCCATAGGCGTTGGAAAAACCTCTTGCCCTACAATTGCAGCAAATAATAAAAACCAAAACATATGAAAACTACATTAAAGCTGATGATTGCCGCACTGATGCTGGTTCTCCCGGCAGAGATGCCTGCACAGATGCCGGCAGCAAAGAACATCCCTTCCGGAACAGTGGTCTATTCGCTCCCCGTTACCTCCATCACCTTCTGTGTGGATGCGGTGCGCGAAGATTTTATCGCCGGCCCCTATGCGCAGTACGCTAAGAAGTATATGGGCAGCGAGGCCAGAACCTCTAACGAGGTGAATTATTATCTGAAAAAAATCCGTCTTGTGCCCTATCTCGAGGCAGATCCGTCGGTCCGCCTCACTGTCAACCTGAAAAACGGGGCAGGGAACGGTTTCCTGGACCTCTGCTCGCAGGGCCTGGTGGTGGCCTCTGACAGCTACACCGGCAAGGAGGAGGTCTGGCGATTCCCCTCACTGGCGGGCAACGACCAGTTTGCTGGGAAAGATGTGGAGGATAACCTCTCTACCGCTACAACGACCCTTTACAAAACCGTCAAGACCGCCAATGGCTATGAGCGCGTAGCGGTGTCTCAAAGTCAGGTCGTAGAAAAGTCGGCAGAGAAAAAGGCGGCTGAGACGGCAGCTACCATCTTCAAGCTTCGCAATATGCGTATGGCCATTGTCACGGGCGACACCGACGCTACCTATAGCGGCGAGGCTATGGCGGCAGCCATACAGGAGCTGCTCCGTATGGAGGATGAGTATATGAGTCTGTTTTACGGCACTACCGTGGAGTCTGTCCAGACAATGAACTTTGATGTCGTGCCCAGGGCAGGCAGCAAAGACAATATGTATGTCGCATTCCGCCTCTCCGAGACGGAGGGGCTGCTTCCCGCCAGCGACCTCTCCGGGCGGCCCATAGTGCTTGATTTGCAGATGGAAGAAAAGGTGACCCCTCCTTCGTCATCAGGCAAGAGCAACGGCATTATGTACAGGGTGCCTCGCACAGCCACCGCACGCGTTATGGACGGCAGTCAGATGCTGCTTCAGACCCGCATCCCGATGTACCAGTTTGGAGAAACCCTCACGTTCCCCCTGTAATCCTTAATCAGAAAGAGATATGAGCATAGCATCATTGAAACCTGAGCGCGTGTGGAAAAACTTTTATGCGCTCACCCGGGTGCCCCGCCCCAGCAAGAAAGAGCACAAGGCGGTGGAATTCATAGAGAAATTCGGCCTCGACAACGGCCTTGAAACATACCGCGACCCGCTGGGCAACGTTATTATCCGCAAACCTGCGACCCCCGGGATGGAAGACCGCAAGGGAATAATCCTTCAGGGACACCTGGATATGGTGCCGCAGAACAATGCTGACACTCCCCACGACTGGGAGAAGGATCCCGTGGAGGCCTACGAATATGAGATTGACGGCGAGAAGTGGGTGAAGGCACGTGGCACCACCCTTGGCGCTGACGACGGTATGGGAGTGGCTACGGCGATGGCCATACTGGAGGCAAAAGACCTCAGGCACGGCCCCATAGAGGCCCTTTTCACCATTGACGAAGAGACCGGAATGACCGGCGCCTTCAATCTGGAACCAGATAAGCTCAAAGGAGAGATCCTGCTCAACCTCGATTCCGAGACGGAGGGCGAGATATATGTAGGTTGTGCCGGGGGGCTTGACGCCCACTTCAGTTTCCCCTATACCACGGAAAAGGCCCCCAAGGGGTTCAAGTTCTTCAAGATTACTGTGAAGGGACTCCGTGGCGGTCACTCCGGAATGGAGATCAATGAGGGGAGGGGTAACGCCAACAAGGCGATGGCCCGTGTCCTTGTGCCGGTTTTGCGTGATATAGAGGGACGTCTTGCATCAATAGCCGGCGGCAACCTTCGCAACGCCATCCCGCGTGAATGCGTGGCGGTTGTGGCAGTGCCTGCGGGCAAGGCTGGTGACCTGAAGGCGATTGTTACCGGCACCCGTGATGCCATCAAGAATGAGATAGGCAGCGTGGACGGCGAATTTGATATGATTCTCGAGTCTCACGCAGCGGTGCGCACAATGCGCGGCGGGGTGGCGCTCAGGATGGCCAAAGCGGTGCTGGGCTGCCCCAACGGCGTGGCCCGTATGAGTGCCGACGTCCCCGGCCTGGTGGAGACGTCAAACAACCTGGCGATGGTCCGCTCCAACGGCAAGGCGATAGAGATAGACTGTCTTCTGCGAAGCAGCGTGGACAGCGCCAAGAACTACCTTGCAGAGAGTATCCGCAGCGTAATGGAGCTCGCCGGAGCAAAGGTCGATTTTACCGGCAGCTATTCCGGCTGGCAGCCCGATATGAAGTCTCCGATATTGGCGGAGATGAAGCAGGTTTACAAGCAGATGTACGGCAAGGAACCGCTGGTAATGGCAATTCACGCCGGCCTGGAGTGCGGCATCATCGGCGCCGCCTACAAAGGGCTTGACATGGTCTCCATAGGTCCGACCATTTGTTCTCCCCACTCTCCCGACGAGCGGGTGAACGTGGCTTCGGTCGGCAAGTTCTGGGATTTTGTGGTAAAAGTGCTTGAGAATGCGCCCAAGAAGAAATAATAAATAGACAGAAGATATGTTCAAGAATCAACCAAAAGGTTTGTTTGCCCTTGCGCTGGCCAACACAGGCGAGCGCTTTGGCTATTATACGATGATTGCCGTCTTCGCCCTGTTTCTCAGGGCCAACTTCGGCCTTTCGGCAAGTACTGCCGGTCTTATTTACAGCTCGTTTTTGATGTTTGTATATTTCTTCCCCCTCGTCGGAGGTATCCTTGCAGATAAGTTCGGCTTCGGGAAGATGGTGACATCCGGTATCATTGTGATGTTCCTCGGTTACCTGCTGCTCTCCATCCCGCTTGGCAGCGGCACCGTGGCCCTGGTCGGGATGCTGGCGGCGCTTTTGCTGATTGGTTTCGGCACAGGCCTGTTCAAAGGCAACCTCCAGGTAATGGTGGGCGACCTGTACAACGATCCTCAGTACGCCTCCAAGCGCGACTCCGGCTTCTCGCTATTCTATATGGCAATCAACGTAGGCGCCCTGTTTGCGCCCACCGCCGCCATCAAGATCAGGGAGTGGGCAATCGGCCTGGGCTTTGACGGCAACTCAGCATATCATTTCTCATTTGCTGTCGCTTGTGTTTCACTGGTAGTTTCAATAGCTATTTATTATGCATTCCGCAGCTGGTTCAAGCACGTGGAAGGCGGTCACGCAAAAGGGGAGAAGGCGCAGGTGGTCGATAACCTCACTCCTGAGCAGACCAAAAAGCGTATGGTAGCCCTGTTCCTGGTGTTCGCGGTAGTCATCTTCTTCTGGATGTCGTTCCACCAGAACGGCCTGACGCTCACATATTTTGCAGACGAGTTTACCCAGCGCAGCAGCGAGGGGATAGCATCTATGCCGTTCAATGTATGGAACCTCGTGGCAGTAATTGCAATAGTTTATGCCCTGTTCTCCATCTTTGACAGGGAGGCTACCGGCAGGGGCAAACTGATTGGAGTGGGCGTGGTTGCCGTTGCCTGCGCATATCTTTACTGGCAATACACCCGGCTGGAGGGTTCGATTGAGATCAGCGCCCCCATTTTCCAGCACTTCAACCCATTCTATGTGGTTGCGCTGACACCGGTGTCGCTGGCAATCTTCGGTGCCCTGGCAAAGAAGGGCAAAGAGCCCTCTGCACCTCGTAAGATTGCCTATGGTATGCTTGTGGCAGCCGTTGCCTTTGCCCTTATGGTAGTGGCATCCATCGGTCTCAACACCCCGGAAACCCAGGCGGCCGCCCGTGCGGCCGGTATGCCGGAGACACTTGTGTCTCCATACTGGCTTATCAGCGTATATCTTATCCTCACCTTCGGAGAGTTGCTACTGAGCCCGATGGGTATCTCCTTCGTCTCCAAGGTGGCGCCTCCCAAGTACAAGGGTATGATGATGGGTATGTGGTTCGTCGCAACCGCGCTCGGCAACTTCCTGGTGCAGGTAGGAGGCCATCTCTGGGGCAACCTGCCGTTGTGGGTGGTATGGGCCGTGTTCCTTGGCGTTTGCGTGATATCTGCGCTCTTTATGTTCATTATGATGAAGAAACTCGAGGCCGCTACCTCGGAGTGTTAGGTGGACGTTGCAATAGTCATACTTAACTGGAATGGCCGCTCCCTTTTGGAGCGGTTCATCCCGGTTTTGCTGGATAATGTCCCTAAAGAAAACTGTTTCGTGGTGGTGGCAGACAATGGCTCTACCGACGATTCGCTACCCTGGCTGCAGTCCAGTTACCCTACTGTAGAGGTGATTGCCTTAGACCATAATTATGGCTATGCAGGAGGCTATAACCGTGCCCTGCAGATGATTGAGGCAGACTACTATGTGCTTTTGAATTCCGATGTCGAGGTGACGCCGGGCTGGGTCGAGGCCCTTACCGCCTTTATGGAGGACAACCCGGATGCCGGCATCTGCCAGCCCAAGATACGTTCGATGGCAGCGCGCGACAGTTTTGAATATGCCGGGGCTGCAGGCGGCTACATAGACCGCTATGGTTACCCGTTCTGCCGCGGGCGGATCCTCTCCAATATAGAGAAGGACAACGGGCAGTATGATGACCCCGACCAGTGTTTCTGGGCCAGCGGGGCGTGTATGATGGTGCGCAGTGACCTGTATCACTATCTGGGCGGCCTTGACGAGACCTTCTTTGCCCATATGGAGGAGATTGACTTCTGCTGGCGGGCCAAGCTGGCAGGGCATCAGGTATGGGCGGTACCGGAAGCGGTGGTGTATCACCTTGGCGGCGCCTCACTGGACAATGCGAGTCCCCGCAAGCTCTACCTGAACTACCGCAACAGCCTGTTGATGTTGCACAAGAATCTTCCCACCAGCGAGCGTCTAAAGATTATGGCAATCCGCAAGGTGCTCGATTCCGTATCGTCCCTGGTGTATCTGTTTACCGGCCGGTGGAGTTATTTCAAGGCGGTGTGGCGGGCAAAACGCGATTTCCGGCGTATGGCTCCGGACACAGACATATCATCTTTCAGTGAAGACGGCAACGATGTGGGTCGCTACGACGGCAGTATTGTGCTCCGCTATTTCCGGTCCTTCGGGCATCTTACATTCGATAAGCTGCGGATGTAGAGGGGCAGCCTGCACCGGCCCACAGCACTTGTGTGCCCATCAAAAAGGGGGCGACTAATAAGTAATTATTGGTCGCTCTCTTTTTGTTGTGTCGAGAT
>CAMKTW010000029.1 GCA_946415795.1 uncultured Bacteroidales bacterium | reverse complement strand
GTATGTCTCCGGCAAATCTTTTCCGATAAATAAGCGTCGGACGAATAGCCACTGAGTGCTATATGCGACACTTGAGCCGACTTCGAGAGTCGATATCACTGCGTGAAGTCGGCTCAATTGCTTCACAGTGCATTTCTTGCCACACTATCCGACTCTTGATTAGCAGAAACCTGTATCAATATACCGTATCTTCGTAGCGTAACACTTACAGATATGCGGGGCAGGAACGACATAGCAATCTACGCGGCGGCGTTTGTGGCGGGAGACGTGGCGGCGGGATGCGGCGCTGCTTTATGGCCGGGAGCGGATCTGGTTACGCCGAGGGTTGCAATCATTATTATCCTCATATCATTGATACCGGCTGCCGGAGTGCTGGCGGCTTGCTCAAGGGTTCGGGCGACTGCCGCTATGGCAATGCTGTTGCTCGGGGTGATGAATGCCGTGACAGGGAGATATCCGGCGCCGGCAACGAGTCTGACGGTGGGTGCTGCGGCGGCCAAAGAGTCGATATCCCAACGGCTGAGCGACATAGCAGGCGGCGGGAGCGAAGGAGCGATACTGCGCACAATTGTCATCGGCGACCGCAGCCGGGTTGACCGTGCACTGAAGAGCGACTTCAAAAAGAGCGGGGCGATGCACCTTCTGGCCCTCTCTGGGCTGCATATCGGCGTGCTGTACCTGTTCATCACCCTTACGCTGGGCATCCTGGGCAACAGCCCTCCGGCCAAGACCCTGCGCAGGTTCATCACCCTGGCACTGCTCTGGAGCTACTCCATTATTTCCGGCCTTTCCAGTTCGATACTCCGCGCCGTGATAATGATAACGGTGTATGAGGCCGGTGATATGGTGGGCAGCCGGCACAATCTTATGCGAGCCCTGGCCATCAGCGCTATGATAATCACCCTGTCCAATCCCGACGCCCCGTTCCAGATCGGATTCCAGCTATCCTTCGGAGCTATGGCCGGCATCGGAGTGATATACCCCCGTTTAAAGGGCATCCTTGCCTGCCGCACCGCCATAATGGAGAGGATATGGAACACCGTCGCGCTGTCACTGAGCTGCCAGACCGCCACGGCGCCCCTTGTATGGCTATACTTCGGGACCTTTCCGCGCTACTTCCTTATCACCAACTTCGTGGCCATCCCGCTCACCAGTGCCACGATTTATCTGACACCGCTGGCCCTGGCAACAAAAAATCTCCCGGTGGCGGGAGATTTTCTGGCGTCGGGCCTGAGGCTGTCGCTCAACCTGCTAAAGACCGTAATCGGGATAATCGCAGGTCTCTAACTGTTGTAAGAACCGTCAAAGCAATGGGTACAAAGACTGCACTTTGGCAGGCCGATGGCCTTCACGACATTGTCCACGGAGTTGAACTTGAGAGAATCCATAGTCAATTTACTGCGGATGGCCTCTACCATCTTGCAATAGTGGGTGGAACCGTAAGAAGAATACTCCTCCAGATGCTTGTCGTGTGCCCCTTCCAACTCTGCAATGGTACGTCTGGTTATGAACTCCAGCGGGCTCTTGGACGCAGAGAAATTGAGATACGGGCAGGGATAGACCAGCGGAGGGCAGCTGATACGTATGTGTATCTCACCGGACCCGTGGCCACGGAAAATCTGGACGTTATCGCGGAGCTGCGTTCCGCGCACGATTGAATCGTCGCAGAATACAATCTTGCGTCCCTTCATCTGCCCGTAGTTGGGGATAAGTTTCATCTTGGCAACAGTATCGCGGGTACTCTGGTCCACCGGCATAAAACTGCGGGGCCAGGTGGGTGTATATTTGAGCACGGCGTTGCGGTATGGGATACCGGCGCCCTCTGCATAACCCAGCGCCATACTGTTGCCTGAGTCCGGAATCGGAGAGACCAGATCTGCCTTGAGGTCGTCCTGCTGACCCATCAGTCGCCCGAGGTTACGGCGGGCGTGGTCGACATTCATCCCTTCGTAAGATGTAGCCGGGAATCCGTAATAAATCCAGAGAAAAGAGCATATATGCAGTTTACCCTCTGCTGGCAGGATCTGTTCTATCCCATCGGCAGTAATCTTAACTGCCTCACCGGGTCCGAGTTCCCGTAGGTAATCGAACCCCAGGTTTATCATACTGCAACTCTCGCTGGCCACTGCGTAACCATCCCCGCTCTTTCCAATAGTGAGCGGGGTGCGACCCCACCAGTCACGGGCGGCTATGATGCCGTCGTCGGTGAGTATCAGCAGAGTGCAGGCTCCTTCGATGCGGCTCTGCATATAGCGGATACCCTCGGCAAAGTCATGTCCTTTGCTTATCAGTTGCGAAACCAGCTCCGTGGCGTTCACCGTGCCGTCGCTGAGCTCAGTAAAAATCTTCCCCTCCGACATAATCTCTGCAGCGAGCTGATCCGCATTGGAGAGTTTCATAACGGTACAGACGGCAAAGCGGCCAAGATGAGAATGCACCGCAATCGGCTGTGACTCGCTGTCGCTGATGACGCCGATTCCTGTACGACCGTCAAACTTGCGCAGGTCAGGCTCGAACTTAACCCTGAAATATGACTGTTTGAGGCTGTGGATGCTGCGGACCAGCGAACCGTCATCGTTGATAACCGCCATACCTCCTCTCTTTGTTCCCAGATGGGAATGATAGTCAATCCCATAGAACAGTTCAGAAACACACTTCTTTTTGGAGACGACTCCGAATAATCCACCCATTTTCTTATCTGTCAGTAAAATAAAAGGCGGCTCTTAAGAGCCGCCTTGCAGTTATTCTGTTGCTGTAGCCTGCTTGTAAATAGCGTCGTATTTTTCGTATGCGGCCATATATTCGTCGCTCTGGGTACGGAAGCGGAAGTAGATATTCTTCAGGTACTCCGCAATAGCCAGCTGCAACTCAGCGTCACCTTTAGCAAGCTCATAAGACTGCTCAAACGGTTCGATAGCCTTCTTGAGAGAATTGTTAACCTCTTCTATAAGCGCCATATATTTGGCATCGTCGAGCTCGGCATTGGCTTTATCCTGATATTCAAGAGCCTCGTCGTAGTAAATAATACCCTTGTTGACGATACCGAACAGGTAATTGTTGTCGATATCATAAGACTTCTGGAACAGCTCAAGGGCGGCTTCTTTGTTGCCAAGTTTCTTATTGATGTCACCCTCTACATAATAGAGGCTGGCGTTGTTGGGCTCATTGGCCTGTGCCTGGTGAATCAGTTCAAACAGCTTGCTGCTGTCGCCGTTGGTATCCAGATTGTAGTTGATAAGACCTACGAGAATCTGCTGGTTCTCGGGGTATGCGCTAAAGCCCTTCTCCAGGGTCTCTTTGAAGTCTTCCATCTGACCCTTCTCGCGATAGAGGTCTGCAAGCGCCGCATAAATCTCACCCTTAGATGCATAACCGGCATCCAGATCCCTCTTGAAAAGCTCTATGGCCTTGTCAATCTTGCCGTTGTCGCGGGCCATCAGGGCGGTGTAGTAAATGGCTATGGTATCGGTGCGGTTGAGAATCTGGTTCTCAGTGCTGTGGTATGCTTTCTCGAAGTATTCCTCGGCCTTCTCCTTGTTACCAGCCTGATAGTATGCCAGGCCGGTGTTGTGATATGCGGTATGGATCTTCTCTGCAGTTTCCGGGTACTTCTTGTTCTTGTATGCATACTCGTCCAATTTGTGTGCCTTGAGCAGAGCCTCGGAGCACTTTGCAAGTGCGTCTTCCATAAGCGGCTTCTTCACAAGCCAGAACTGGACTACGCCGTTGGCATCGTAGTAGATGTCCTTGTCGGCATAGCAGTCAACCGTATATGTCACGTCACCGACAGTGCGCTCTTCAGTGGTACACTGCTTGCCTTTGGCGAGAAGCTGCACCTCGTAACGCTGGGCATTGGGGTACACATCGGAGTTGGGATAGTCATAGATGTCGTAATAAGCCTGCGAAAGTTTGAGCCAGGGCTCGTAGGTACCCGCTTTCTTGGGGTTCTGGAGACTGGTCTCCAACTTATTGGCATATTTGAGAAGGTCCTGCTCCTTCTTGGAAAGCGTCTGTGCAGCTGCGGAAACGGTGATTGCCGCAACCATCATAAGGATTAATACGCGTTTCATAATTGTTCAGTTATAAATTAGTTATTACTTTCTACTACTTCACCTTCTTCTGGCTTCAGGGCCGGTTCCTCGCTCTTTGGCACTACGCATACAGATGCTATCGAATCGCCCTCGCGGAGGTTTATCAGCTTCACGCCCTGTGTGGCACGACCCATAACCCTCAAATTATCTACCGACATACGGATTGCGATACCGGAACGGTTTATTATCATCAGGTCATTGTCATCCGTAACATCCTTTATAGCAATAAGCGCGCCAGTCTTTTCCGTGATGTTGATGGTCTTGACACCCTTGCCGCCGCGGTTGGTGATGCGGTATTCGGCAACATCGCTGCGCTTGCCAAAGCCGTTTTCGCTCACCACGAGTATCTGCGGGCGCTGATCCTCCGGCAGACCGCTGTCAACGCAAACCATACCGATTACCTCGTTGACCGACAGGTCATCGCCGATATCCATACCGCGGACGCCGATGCTGGTGCGGCCCACGGCTCGGGCTCCGCTCTCGTGGAAGGTGCAGACACGACCCTGCTTGCTGGCGATGGATATAAAGTTGTTGCCGTCAGTGAGCCTTGCCTCAAGCAGTTCGTCACCCTCGCGGACAACGATGGCGTTCACACCCTTGCTGCGGGGACGTGAATACTCGCGGAGCGATGTTTTCTTGAAGGTACCGTTCCTGGTGACCATCACTACGTAGTGGTTGCCGACGAACTCGTCATCGCCCAGATTGCGGACGTTGATGTACGCCTTCACGCTGTCACCGACCTCTATATTGAGGACGTTCTGGATAGCTCGGCCCTTGGAGGCTTTGACACCTTCCGGGATTTCGTATGTCTTGAGCCAGTAGCAGCGGCCCATCGCGGTGAAGAACATCATAGTGCTGTGGTTGTTGGCCACATAGATGTGCTCTATGAAATCTTCGTCGCGGGTTGTGCTGCCCTTGCTGCCCACACCGCCGCGTGCCTGGGTGCGGTATTCACTCAAGGGGGTGCGCTTTATGTAACCGAGATGGGATATGGTGATCACCACGTCCTCATCTTTGTAAAAATCTTCAGGATTGATGTCGTCGGCTGTCGGGGCAATCTCCGTACGGCGCCCGTCACCGTATTTTGCAATCAGCTCCTGCATCTCGTCCTTTATGATGCCAAGCTGAAGCCTCTCGTCTGCAAGCACCTCACGCAGGTGGTGGATCAGTTTCTCAAGGTCATCGTATTCTGCCTGCAGTTTCTCGCGCTCCAGTCCGGTAAGCTGACGCAGACGCATCTCGACTATAGCATCGGCCTGGGGCTGTGTAAAGCCGAACTTCTCCATCAGGCCGTCACGAGCCTCCTGCACAGTCTTGGATGCACGGATATGCTCAATGATAAGGTCGATGATATCAAGCGCCTTGAGCAGTCCCTCAAGTATGTGGGCACGCTTCTCCGCCTTGTCCAGGTCGAACTTGGCGCGGCGGACCACCACTTCGTGGCGGTGGCGGACAAAATAGTGGATGAGATCCTTGAGGTTTAGCAGGCGGGGCTTGCCGTCAACCAGGGCTATATTGTTCACCGAGAAGCTGGACTGGACAGGGGTATATTTGTACAGGTTGCTGAGCACGACATTCGACGATGCCCCCATCTTGAGCTTGATGACGACACGCATACCCTTGCGGTCGCTCTCGTCGTTGATATATGAGATGCCGTCAATCTTCTTGTTCTCAACAAGCTCTGCAATCTTCTCTATCATCTCCCGCTTGTTGACCTGATAGGGAATCTCGCTGATGACTATGGTTTCGCGACCGCTCTCGGAGACCTCTATCTCTGTCTTTGAGCGGATAACTATGCGTCCGCGACCGGTTTCAAAGGCATCCTTGATGCCCTGCAGCCCCTGGATGATGCCGCCCGTGGGGAAATCGGGGCCCTTGACGTGCTCCATAAGCCCCTCCACGGTAATCTCAGGGTCGTCGATATAGGCGCAGATTGCGTTGCATATTTCTGTGATGTTATGGGGCGGCATATTGGTAGCCATACCTACGGCGATACCGTTGCTTCCGTTGAGCAGCAGCACGGGAGCCTTGGCGGGGAGCACCACCGGTTCGGGGAGAGTCTCGTCAAAGTTGGGGCGGAAATCCACCGTATTCTTGTCGAGATCGGCGAGGATATCCTCTGCCAGGCGCTCCAGCTTGGCCTCTGTATAACGCATAGCCGCGGGGGAGTCACCGTCCACGCTGCCAAAGTTACCCTGCCCGAAAACCAGCGGGTAACGCATATTCCAAGGCTGCGCCAGGCGCACCATCGCGTCATATACGCTGCTGTCGCCGTGCGGGTGGTACTTACCCAGCACATCACCCACGATACGGGCAGACTTCTTTGTGCTGCCGCTGTAGCCCACGCCAAGTCCGTCCATACCGAACAGCACGCGACGGTGCACAGGCTTCATACCGTCCCTGACATCAGGCAGGGCACGCGAAACGATAACCGACATAGAATAATCTATGTAGGAGCTCTTCATCTCGCTCTCTATATTGACAGGGATAATCCTACCCTGAATCTCGTCCATTTCTTCTATCATTTCCAAATATCTTTTTGTGTCACATAAGGGCGTAAATTTAGTCATTTTTTCAGTGCTGGCAAAATGAAAATTCACCTCCTTTGATTAATCACACCAATTAATTATTTTTGTAAGTTAAAGCAATAGTGCCCGATGAAGAGATGGATGAAGATACCTCTGGCAATCCTGGCCGCGTTTGTGGCGACAGTGGTCGCCGCCGTGGTTCTGCTGCAGATTCCTGCCGTGCAGAAGGCATTGTGCGACAAGGTATTGGCATCCGTCAGCGAAAAAACAGGGCTCGACCTTAAGGTGGGCGACGTTCACTTTGCCTTGATTGACAGGGTTATCCTGGACGACATCAGTGTCGGCAGCGGAAGCGACACCCTGATATGTTGCAACAGGGCTATGCTCTCTATATCACCCCTGTCGCTGCTCAAGGGAGATATAAAGGTCAACCGCCTGACCCTGGACAAGGGGACGATATATCCATCTAACTTCCCCTCATCTGAAAAGCCGGAGTCCGACACCCCTTTCACGCTGCCCGATATTGACATCCACGTGGGCCGCCTGATTCTCAACGATTTCAAGGTCGTCAACTATAACGAGGGCGCCAACCACGTCAACCGGGAGCAATCGTCCCGGACGATTGACTTCAACGACCTGCTGGTAACCGGCCTGGACGTGGACATCCGCGACGTTGACTACGACGGCAGGAGCGCATCTATGAAAGTCAGGAAGATCGCCCTGCGTGAAGAGGGAAGCGGCGCCCAGCTCAGGAACCTCTCGTTTGATGCCGGGTACGACTCTACCGGACTTCATATCGCTAAACTGAACTACGACGACACATTCTCCAAGTTGAATATTCCAAAGGCTGAAATATCATTCAAGGATTTCAGTGACTTCAACGATTTCTTCGACAAGGTCGCCCTGGATGCCACCATCAAAGAGTCCACGCTGGATTTGAGGAGTATCCAGCACTTTGCCGAGGACATCGGCTACATTGAGCTGAAACTCATCGTGGACGGCCACGTATCCGGAACGGTATCCAACCTGACCTCAGAATCGCTCCGGGTATATTCAGGCAGCAGGGAAAGTTTCGTCGATCTCAGCGCCCATCTGGTGGGGCTTCCCGATGCCGAGAGTACTATGGCCACAATCAAGGTAAACAATAGTTACACCACGATGCAGGACGTGGCAGAAATAGTCTGGCAGTGTACTCCCGACAAAAAGCACTTTGACAAATCTTCCATCTCCTCCCTTGCACCCGGCTCCCGCTTCCGCTTTACCGGCACGCTCAACGGCTTTTTCGAGGATTTCGTAGCGTATGGCAAGGTTGTCAGCGACATCGGGAACGTCAATGTGGATATTATCTGCAGGGACGTCGTGGGCAAGGGCTACGAACTCCTGGGCTATACAGACATTCACGACTTTGACCTCGGACACCTGCTTCAGATAAAGAACCTGGGCAAGGCTTCCTGCCACGCATCCTTATCGACCCTCTTTGCCAACGAGGCCAATAAAGACGAATACTATATAGATGACATCTCCATCCCCTCCGTCGAGTTCAATGGCTATAAATACACCAACATTTCCGCCGCCGGAAACTGGAAGAGCGAAGAGTTTGAAGGGAGGGTGGTATGCTCCGATCCCAACCTGAAATTTATGCTGCAGGGGATTCTGGCGCCCTCCAGCGCTTCCGGCAACAGCCTTTACCACATAAAACTGTCGCTGGGCCACGCCGACCTGGCCGCCCTGAACTTTGACAAACGCCCCGTCTCGACCGCACGGCTCAATGCCCTGGCAGATTTCACCCGGACACCCGACGGGAGGCTGATGGGCAAGATTAACGTCACCGACATAGAGTGCAAGAGCCCCGACGGCACCTTCTGCTTAGACGACATCGAGGCGATTTCATTCAACGGGGACAATCGCTATATGCTGGGCATAAACAGCAATATGCTGAAAGCACGTTACCGCGGAAGCGCATTTGTGGCAGACATAATCCCCCAGCTTGAAGGGCTGGTGCTGATGGGAAAACTGGATAACCTGGCCAAAAGGATGGATAATCCGCCCGTACTTGGCAGCGACCGGTACGACCTTAATGTCAAGGCCGGCGACCTGCGGGGTCTGCTGGGATTCCTTTTGCCTGAAATCCACATAGAGAACGGCACGGCCATAGCCATAAAATCGCCAGGCGACAGTACCGGAACGGTATCTGTAAAGTCACCCTTGCTGGCCTACGACAACATCTTTGTCCAGGATCTTGACGCGGGATTCGATTTCTTCAAGGAATCATCGTCTGCAAACATTACCACAGAGCTGGTCCGCGTAGGTGACATCACCTTCTCTGACGGGCGGATCAAGGCGGATTGCTCCGGCAACTGCGCCCTGGTTACAGCAGATTACTGCAACGATCCCGATTCGCTTGATGCCGGCCACCTGTATGCTATGGCAGCCTTCCCCAACCTCAACGAGGGTAACCAGAAAATGCTGCTTCATCTGGGAGACTCTTTCCTGCGCATCGGCGGCGAAGATTGGAAGATAAACCCCTCTTCTATGTATTTCTCCGACAAGCATATTGCAATCAACGATTTCAAGGTTTACAACCGCGATCAGGGAATCGCCGCCGACGGCGTCCTTTCCGAAAGCCAGGATGAGTCCTGCAGTTTTGATATCGACAACCTGGACCTATCTCTGGTGAATATGCTTATGAAGGACCCGCTCAATATCCGGGGGAAACTGTCTGGAGAGGGTAAGCTCACTTCTGTTTTCTCGCATCCCGACCTGATTGCAGATATTGCGGTGGATTCACTCTATCTGGCAGAACAGGAGATTGGACAGATAGCCCTGACCAGCAATTGGGACGACACTCTTCACAGGGCCAATCTTTTGGCAACCAATACCATACAGGGTAAGCAAGTACTATCTGCCACCGGATACTACGAGCCGGATAAATCCAATCTGTTTGCAACAATCAAGACAGAAAAGATGAGCGTCGGTGCAATCGAACCGTTCATATCCACCCTGGCAACCGACTTGTCCGGCACCCTCACGTCCGACATCACCGTCTCCGGTCCGCTGTCTTGTCCCGACGTCAAGTGCCACGGAGCACATCTCGAGGATTTATGCGCCAAACTGGATTACACCCAGGTCCCCTACAGACTGGACGGCTTTGTGGACGTGGACAGCCACAAGATTACCCTCCGGGATTTCAGCATCCGCGATATGGAAGAAGGTACCGGACGCCTGAGCGGAGAGGTCACACACGACCACTTCAAGGACTTTAACCTGGGGCTGAACATCAGGGCAAACAACATTATGGGTCTGAACACCGTCCTTGCCGATAACCCGACCTTCTACGGGAAGGCGTACGCATCCGGGCGGATCGGCATATCCGGGCCCCTGAACAAAATCGACCTGAATCTGGATATTGTCACACGCGACGGGACGGTTATGAACATACCCATCGGCAACGCCACTAACTCCAGCACCTCCATCCTGACCTTCGTGGACAGCCGCCCCAAACCGAGGCTCTCTTCAATCGACTCCCTGGTAAGCCTGTATAAGGTCAAGGGGCAGACAGAAGAACTCGCGGGGAGCACCGGAATCAACGTGTATGCCCGCATAAGGGCCACCGAACAGGCCGACCTGAACATTGAGGTGGACAGCGACAGGGGGGACGCCTTGCGGGTAAAGGGAAACGGCACGGTGGACATCAACGTTATCGACAACAACTTCTCCATTATGGGTGACTACACAGTCTCTGAAGGTAACTACCGGCTCACCCTGCTGGGACTTGTAACGCGCGATTTCACTCTTGACAACGGCAGCACGATACACTTTACCGGAGACATTATGCAATCGGAGCTGGATATGACCGCATCTTACAGGACCAAAGCTTCGATATCACCCCTTATGGCAGACGGGAGCAGAAACAGTTCTTCTCTCCGCCGCCCTGTCAACTGCGGGATCCTGGTTACAGACAAGCTCTCCAACCCCAACCTGAGCTTCACGATAGATATTAACGACCTTGACCCCACCACCAAGGCGATGATAGACAACACCCTGAATACTGAAGAGAAGCGTATGCGGCAGTTCTTGGCGCTGATATTATCGGGGTCATTCATTCCTGACGAGCAGAGCGGCATCGTGAACAACACATCCATCTCATACTTCAACGCTACCGAGATTATGAGCAACCAGCTGAACAGCATCTTCCAGCAGCTCAACATCCCCATCGACCTCGGATTCAACTACCAGCCCAGCAGCACCGGCCAGGACATCTTTGACGTTGCGGTATCCACCCAGCTGATGAACAACCGCGTGAGCGTAAACGGCAACATAGGCAACCGGCGCTATATGACCAGCACCCGCGAGGATATCGTGGGCGACGTGGATGTGGAGATAAAGCTTGGTCGCACAGGCAAGACCCGCCTGAAACTGTTCTCCCACTCTGCCGACGAATACAGCAACTACCTTGACCAGACCCAGCGCAACGGCATCGGCATCTCCTTCAAACAGGAGTTCAACAAGTTTCTGGACCTCTTCCGCCGCAACCGTCCTGACGAAAGAAGAGGTGCCTCGCCAATCGGCGAAGCACCCCTTGATTCCACCTCAAGGAAGGTGGATTAATCCAGAGAATCCGACTGCATTGTAAAGAGGAACTCCTCGTTGTCGCGGGTACGCTCCAGCCGGGTCTTCATAAACTCCATCGCCTCAACGGAATTCATATCGGAAAGATACTTGCGCAGTATCCAGATACGGTTCACGTGGTCAGGGTTGTAGAGCAAATCGTCACGGCGGGTACTGGACAGGGTGACATCCACTGCAGGGAAAATACGCTTGTTGGAGAGTTTGCGGTCCAGCTGCAGCTCCAGGTTGCCGGTACCCTTGAACTCCTCAAAGATGACCTCGTCCATCTTTGAACCTGTCTCTGTGAGGGCCGTGGCAAGGATTGTCAGG
>CAMKTW010000028.1 GCA_946415795.1 uncultured Bacteroidales bacterium | reverse complement strand
ACCACCAAGAAATACAAAGACTTTGAGATGTATCTCGACTGGAAGATTTACCCCGGTCAGAAAGAGGGTGATGCAGGTATCTATCTGCGCAGTTGCCCTCAGGTACAGATCTGGGACACCGCCCGTACCTGGGTTGGCGCACAGGTCGGCAGTGGCGGACTCTATAACAACCAGAAGACGGAGCGCATCCCCCTGGTAATCGCAGACAACGCTGTGGGCGAGTGGAACAGTTTCTACATCCGTATGCAGGGCGAGCGCGTGACCGTTTATCTCAACGGCCAGCTGGTTGTGGACAACATCGTGCTTGAGAACTACTGGAACCGCGACCTCCCCATTCCTGCAGAGGAATTCATCGAGTTGCAGGCACACGGCAGCCGCATCGCTTACCGCGACCTTTACATCCACGAGCTTCCGAGCGTAGAGCCCACAAAGCTTACCCCGGAAGAGGCGGCAGAGGGCTTTGAAATGCTGTTTGACGGCACCAGCCTTCACAAGTGGCACGGAAACAAAGTCGATTATAACGTGAAAGACGGCGTCATTGCCGTAGAGAGCCGCAGTCGCGGCGGCAACTGGGTCGGTGACCTCTATACCAACGAAGAGTATGCCGATTTCATTTATCGTTTTGAGTTCAAGCTCACCCCCGGCGCCAACAACGGCGTGGGCGTCCGCTCTCCCGGCGTGGGCGACTCTGCTTATGAGGGCTACGAGGTTCAGATTCTGGACCACTATAACGATATCTACAAGGGCTGGCTGGCACCTTATCAGTACCACGGCTCGCTCTACGGTATAATTCCCGCCAAGAACCGCGACGCCCTCAACCCTGTGGGCGAGTGGAACAGCGAAGAGATTTATATGAAAGGGAGCTACATCCGCGTTACTGTAAACGGCCAGGTAGTTACCGAGGGTGACATCGTGGAGGCCAGCAAGAACGGCACTATCGACGGCAACGAGCACCCGGGCCTGCAACGCAAGAGCGGCTATATCGGCTTCCTGGGCCACGGCGACCGCCTGTGGATCCGCAACGTCCGCGTCAAGAGACTTTAAACAACAATTAATCAATATTTTATAAACATTTACCGAGTATGAGTAAAAACATGTCAAGAAGGTCATTCCTTCAAACAAGCGCAATGGCTGCAGGTGCTGCCGCCATCGCTTCTACTCCGTTCTGGTCAACTTCTGCTGCCGCAGCAGAGCCCAAGAAGGCTAAAAAAGCTGCCGCAACAGACAGGCTCAACATCGTAGGTGTAGGTATCGGCGGCCGTGGTGCAGCTGACATCAACGGTATGGAGTCCCAGAACATCGTCGCTTTGTGCGACTGCGACTGGAACTATGCAGCCAACGAGATGGCACGCTTCCCCAACGCAAAGAAGTTCAAAGATTACCGCAAGATGTTCGACGAGATCGGCAACGAGTTTGACGCAGTAGTAGTAGGTACTGCAGACCACACTCATGCCTGCATCGCAGCTCAGGCACTTGCAATGGGCAAGCATGTATATTGCGAGAAGCCTCTGACCCACACTGTTTATGAGACCCGTCTGCTCACCAAACTGGCTGCAGCTAACGGTCTTGCAACCCAGATGGGTAACCAGGGTGCATCTCTCAACTCCACCCGTCAGGTGATTGAGGCTATCCAGAGCGGTCTCATCGGTGAGGTCCGCAAGGTTGACGCTTTCACCGACCGTCCTATCTGGCCCCAGGGTCTGGAGACTCCTGCAGGCGTGGATCCCATCCCCGACACTCTCGACTGGGATCTGTTCATCGGCCCCGCCAAGTATCGTCCCTTCAACTCCATCTATCACCCTTGGAACTGGCGTGGCTGGTGGGATTTCGGTACGGGTGCACTCGGAGATATGGCTTGCCACATCCTTCAGCCGGTAGTTGACGCCCTCAAGCTCGGCAGCCCCGTTGCATGCCAGGGTAGCTCTACCAACCTGATGATTGACTGCGCACCTAACGCACAGATAGTTAAGTTCCGCTTCCCCGCCCGTGACAATATGCCCAAGGTGGCTATGCCCGAGGTTGAGGTTACCTGGTACGACGGCGGCCTGAAGCCTGACTTCCCTGCAGGCTGGCCTATCGGCAGGAATATGAACCAGAGCGGCGGTGCAGCTATTTTCTACGGAACCAAGGATGTCCTGGTATGCGGCTGCTATGGTGTAAACCCCTGGCTGCTCAGCGGCAAACCCATCCCCGCAGCAAGCACTACCCGCGAGGTAGAGAATCAGGATCACCATATGGACTTCGTCCGCGCTTGCAAAGAGTCCAAGGAGAACCGCGTACCTTGCAAGTCTGACTTCCAGTTTGCGGGTCCTCTGAACGAGATGGTTGTAATGGGTGTTCTCGCAGTTCGTCTGCAGGGCCTCAACCGCGAGCTCGCCTGGGACGGCAAGAATATGAAGTTCACCAACATCAACCCCGACGAGACTATCCAGTTCAAGGTTAAGGATGGCTTCAGCGTACACGACGGTCACCCAACTTTCGAGGACAAATACACCGATCCTATCAATGCACAGGCTTTCGCAGCAGAGCTTATCAAGCACACTTACCGCGAGGGTTACGCACTGCCTAATATGCCCGACTAAACAATAACTATTTTATAACAGAAATATGAAGAAATTATTTGCATTGGCAGTTATCTGCCTCACAGTGCTTTCCATCAGTGGTTGCAAAGGTAAAAACCAGAAGAAAGCAGCTGATGCACCTGCAGATGATGCGGTAGCAATCTTCGACGGCAAGACTTTTGACGGCTGGCGCGGTTATAACACCGACCACGTTCCCGGTGCCTGGACCATCGAGGACGGTTGCATCAAGATCAACGGCAGCGGCCGTGGAGAGGCCGGCGCAGTTGACGGCGGTGACATCATCTATACCACCAAGTTCAAAAACTTTGAGTTCACCTTTGAGTGGAAGGTTTCCGAGGGTGCAAACTCCGGCGTCTTCTATCTCTCACAGGAGGTTCCCGGTCTTTCTATCTTCCAGACTTGCCCTGAGTACCAGATTCTTGACAACGAGCGTCACCCCGACGCTAAGCTGGGTCGCGACGGCAACCGCCAGAGCGCTTCCCTGTATGACATCATCCCTGCAAACCCGCAGAACGCAAAGCCCGCAGGTGAGTGGAATACTGCCAAGATTATGGTGTATGACGGTACTGTTATCCACTATCAGAACGGCGAGCCTGTAGTTGAGTATCACCTCTGGACCTCCAAGTGGGAGGAGATGATCAACAACAGCAAGTTCTCCGAGGCTAATATGCCCGAGTCTTACCAGTATATCCTCAACGTAGGTGGTGAGAACCACGAGGGTTACATCGGTCTTCAGGACCACGGTGACACCGTCTGGTATCGCAACCTTAAGGTTAAGGAGCTCTAATCTCTGACATAGTTGCCATGAAAAGGTTTTTCACGGCAATCGTTCTGACGCTCTCGCTCTTTGCGGCTTCCGGCTGCAAAGAGAAGGGCGCCAACGATTTTATAGGCCTTCAGATGTATTCTGTAAGGTCGTATCTCGATCCTCTGGACGAGGGGCTGGCCAAGATTTCTGAGGCCGGCTACTCTTTTGTGGAGATGGCTAATTACAATGACGAGTCGGGGCTCTTCTACGGACTTGCGCCGGAGGATTTCAAGGCTCGCTGCGAGTCTAAAGGGCTGCAGGTGCTCTGCTCCCACACCAATGGTCCCAATCCCGACCGTACGCCTATGGAAGATTGCGTCGCCTGGTGGCGCCGTGCAATCGGGCACCACGCCGCAGCCGGCTGCATCGCCATAGTGGCTCCCGCGATGGCCTGCGATTCTCTCCAGACCCTGGCGCGTTATTGCGAGTTGTACAATAAGGTAGGCGGGATGTGCAATGAGCGGGGACTCAAGTTCGGATATCACAACCACGACAACGAGTTCAAGTTCAAGTACACTCAGGAAGACGGCAGCGAGATTAGCTGGTACGACTATCTGCTGGCCAACACCGATCCCGACAAGGTTTTCTTTGAACTGGACCTCTACTGGGCAACCGTGGGCGGTGCCGATATCGTGGAACTGTTCAAGGCCAATCCCGGCCGCTTCTATATGTGGCACGTGAAGGATGAAATCGAGGTCGGCGACCCCGCCACCAACATCGTTCCCTTCCCGGAAATCTATAAGTATGCATCCCTTGCCGGTATGAAATACCAGATAGTGGAGCAGGAAGGATTCCCCGAGGGGAGCGACCCCTACGAGAGCGTCAAGCGCTCCTGCGACTACGTCAAGACCATGCGGCCCGAGTAGCATTGTCCCATACCCCGAGCGAAGTCGAGGGTGTCTCAAAAACCGGTTTCTCCCCCGAGAAACCGGTTTTTCTGTGCATGCTGCAATAAATTGACATAATGGCCTCACATGGCCACCTCATGGCTGAACCATCAACTTTTAAAGATTTGCGACTACGGTTTTTATGATTTGCAACCGGGTGGAGCTGGGCGGTGGATTAAATTTGTTGTATACCGACAATCAATTCCACAAATCATATGAAGAAGACCCTTATGCTGACAATGACGATGCTGCTGTGCATCGTTGCGATTTCATCCTGTGATAATAAACCTGAACCGGCACCCAGACCGGAAATAAATATTGCCGGGCCATCCAGCATAGAGCTCTCCGGTGGTGCCACGGACGGAACGGTGACTTTCACCAGCAGCGAAGACTGGACCGCTACTCCATCGGAAGATTGGGTGCATGTGAGTCAGACAAGCGGTAAAGGGTCAAGCTCGGAGGTGCAGTTGACCATCACCTGCGATCCCAACCCCAACGAGGAACCCCGGACCACCACCGTTACCATAAAGTCGGGCAACGTGACCAAGACAATTACTATTACCCAGCCTGGCAAGACGCCGGAAAAGGTGATTGAGGTCCAGCGTATTGACTTCGAACAGCGGGAATATACGATATCCGTAGGGAGCTCACTGCAGCTTGTGGTAATCTTCACTCCGGAGGATGCTACCGACAAAAGCCTTATATGGCAGTCGTTCCGTGGGGTGGCTTCGGTTAGCGAAGATGGCGTAGTAAAGGGTCTTACCCCCGGTTATGAGGTAATCCGGGCTTACGCTGCCGATGGGAAAATAGGTACGGAATGCATAATCAACGTCACCAGTGACGTCCTGGGCAGCCACCAGGGCGTCGTCACGGACGATATGTACGGCGGCAGTGGCAAGGGCGGCGATGACGTCAGCGGTGGATCAGGGGCCTCCCTCGGCAATGAAGAATCCAACAAGAACGGTTTCCAGTATCAGTATGCAAACCATACCGTCAACGTCACAGAGGCATTGCAGAGCCAAATGCAGAGCGTCAGCAAAAGCGGATTTGCGCTTCCCGCTGACCCTCAGGGCAACTCCGCCATCAGCAACGGTGACGTGTTCGTATTCCCTGACAGCGAGAAGTTCCCTGGCGGCCGCGCAATGAAAGTCACCGGCGTAAGGGCAGAAGGGGACGGCTACTACTATAACACGACGCTGGCAGCAATCGATGAAATCTTTGAGACGCTTCACATAGAGCAGAATGGCCTTAATATCGGCGACCGCGTGGAGAAGGTGTTGGGCGCAGATGGTCGCGAGATAGACTTCGCGCGCACCAAGGCGGGTTTCACGCTGGCTTTCCCGCAGATACTGGGCGGCATAAACAGCCTGGGTATTGACCTGAACGACAACCTGAGCATCAGTCCGTCGGTGGAACTCAGCTTCAATATGGACCTGGCGGCGGATGTGGTGGATTGCTCGCTGCGCTACGCCAAGGCCAAAATCAACGTGGGAGCGAATCTGGCCTGTGACGTCACTATAAAGAACGGCGTGGAGAAGGAGTTTGAAAGCGAAAGATTCAAGGTACTGCTGGGCGCCATAGTCATCGGGCCGGTAATCATCACGCCGGAAATATATGTCTCCTTTACTATGAAGCTTAGTGGAGAGGTGAACGTGACCTTCTCCGTCAATTACCAGAAAGAGTACTTCTCGTACACATATTACGACGGTGCTGGCGGTGTACACAGCAAGGCCGGCGAAGTAGCCCCCGCGGAAGACTACGACCCGTTTGCCGTGACCGGCAATATCTCCGGTGGTATAGAATTCGGCCCCAACCTAGGTTTCAGCCTGAGCCTGTATGCTGGTGCATTGGGCATCAGCGCAGAGATGAATCCCCACCCCGCTTTGACATTTACCGGGTCGATGCCGTTCACGATGGAGACCTTTGCCAACTTCGGGCTGGCCTCCACATGGCTCTCCAACGCCTATTATGAACCGTCCATAGCCCTGGGCTTCGGCGGTTCGATAGATATTGCCTACAGGTTCCACAAGAAATTCGAGATGCCGGAGGGCGTGAGCCTGGCGTATTCTTTTGGGAAGACCTACATTATGCCCAAGCTGGGTGAAAACCTGGACATCAAGACCAGCGCCGGGAATATGGCGATGATAACTACCACCATCAAGAACAAAGCATGGTTCGATGACAATATGTATGTCCTGGTACACAAGGGCGGCTATCAGAGCGGGGACATCTTTGCGAAGTGCCCGTTTGAGATACCTAAGAAACCGGAGAAGGAGGGCGACGAGGTGGAGTGTACCGCCTTCGTTCGCGGACTTGTTCCCGGAGAGCGCTACTATGTTGCCGGTCCGTATATGACTGTCGGAGCCTTCGGCTACACCAAAGACCTTGAGATGTCACCCGCGCCGGTCCACGCCGACCGTGTGATTGAATTCTTCGACCCCAAGGTAGTAAATGCCGTGAAGGGTATTCTGGCCGATATATATGCCGGCCGCGATGGTGACTGGAAAGACTGCAACTGGGACAAGGACTATGACAACATACGCAATTACAAGAATGTGTACGCTCATTACGACGAAAACGGGATATGCAAGGTTGAGATAAACTTGGCCAGGGATTGGAAGGCCAACAGAATCAGCATCAAGAATCACTCCGATGAGGTGGAGAATATGATGCTGTGGACACTGTATGGTCCTAGCTGGTATGATTCAAGTACCAATACACATTACCCGTACACTTCTGTAAAGACATTGGAGATAGAGGATAAGACATTGGAATATTGCTATTGGATAGAGTGCAGGGAGAAGATTGCGATCCACTCCCCTAAGTTCGGGGTTTTGCAGTTCTTTCATAATGAAGGTTCAGAGGTTTACCGTCCGGATGTGGATTTGAGCGGTTCGGGTATAGTCACTATTGATTGGGCCAATTCTCCGGTAGGCGACCTTGTGTTAAAGAACTGTCCAAATCTGAGAAGAATAGAAATTCATGGGTCAGTGAATCTTACTCAGGAGGATTTAAAGAATCCGGATTTGTTTGACATAGCCTCGGTAAATGATAGTGAATTGCCGGAATCATTCGTCATTGAAAATTGCCCTGCGTTAGAGATAATCGAACTTTGGTGTTGCAGGCTTGACAGGTTTTACGATGCACTGAAAGGTTGCTTTGTCCCCAAAGTCCTGATTGGCACTTGTGTCGCATACGAATTCAAGTTGCCTGATTGCTGCGAGTACTTTTCCATCCGCAACGATAATTGTATATTTCCAAAACTAACTCTCTCCGGGTGCTCCAGGTTAAAGGGATTCTTTGACTGGTTCCAGCCTGTTCTTGTCCGTGAATATACGATTGAAGATTGTCCGCTGTTTGATTCCCACGATTTAAGAATGACCGCATCTGAAAAGATAACGATAAGCAACTGCGGCCTGTCTGACCGGTTGGAGATACATACTTCTGAAACGGGGGCTAAAGTTACGGTGTCGTCCTTGAATTCTTTGAAGTATCTGGATATTTATTGTGCTTCAACTGCAGATTTCAACTTGAGCGGCTTGCCGGCCCTAGAGTCTTCATACATGTACGGGAATTATATCGGCGGCCTGCTTCCGGAACCAATTCAGCAGATGAGGAAAAGAGGCAAGTCCGCCGGTTATCCGCATAAGTACAAATACGAATATGGTTATGTCAATGGAGAATGGAGCTGGAAAAGCACCATCACCAACGACTATGGCTTTTATTTCCCCGGCGAACCCGGCCAGCACTACCACTTTGACCCCAAGAATCCGAACAAGTAACGAGCAAATGCGTATATTTGTTATCTATGAAGACCTGGCTAATCCCTATGATATGCCTGCTGGCCGCAGCCTGCGCTGGCAAGGGTGAGGTACAGGTCGTGGAGCAGGAAGACTTCACAGAAGGACTCGATCCCTTCGAGAGCGTCAAGCGCTCCTGCGACTACGTCAAGACCATGCGGCCCGAGTAGCATTGTCCCATACCCCGAGCGAAGTCGAGGGTGTCTCAAAAACCGGTTTCTCCCCCGAGAAACCGGTTTTTCTGTGCATGCTGCAATAAATTGACATAATGGCCTCACATGGCCACCTCATGGCTGAACCATCAACTTTTAAAGATTTGCGACTACGGTTTTTATGATTTGCAACCGGGTGGAGCTGGGCGGTGGATTAAATTTGTTGTATACCGACAATCAATTCCACAAATCATATGAAGAAGACCCTTATGCTGACAATGACGATGCTGCTGTGCATCGTTGCGATTTCATCCTGTGATAATAAACCTGAACCGGCACCCAGACCGGAAATAAATATTGCCGGGCCATCCAGCATAGAGCTCTCCGGTGGTGCCACGGACGGAACGGTGACTTTCACCAGCAGCGAAGACTGGACCGCTACTCCATCGGAAGATTGGGTGCATGTGAGTCAGACAAGCGGTAAAGGGTCAAGCTCGGAGGTGCAGTTGACCATCACCTGCGATCCCAACCCCAACGAGGAACCCCGGACCACCACCGTTACCATAAAGTCGGGCAACGTGACCAAGACAATTACTATTACCCAGCCTGGCAAGACGCCGGAAAAGGTGATTGAGGTCCAGCGTATTGACTTCGAACAGCGGGAATATACGATATCCGTAGGGAGCTCACTGCAGCTTGTGGTAATCTTCACTCCGGAGGATGCTACCGACAAAAGCCTTATATGGCAGTCGTTCCGTGGGGTGGCTTCGGTTAGCGAAGATGGCGTAGTAAAGGGTCTTACCCCCGGTTATGAGGTAATCCGGGCTTACGCTGCCGATGGGAAAATAGGTACGGAATGCATAATCAACGTCACCAGTGACGTCCTGGGCAGCCACCAGGGCGTCGTCACGGACGATATGTACGGCGGCAGTGGCAAGGGCGGCGATGACGTCAGCGGTGGATCAGGGGCCTCCCTCGGCAATGAAGAATCCAACAAGAACGGTTTCCAGTATCAGTATGCAAACCATACCGTCAACGTCACAGAGGCATTGCAGAGCCAAATGCAGAGCGTCAGCAAAAGCGGATTTGCGCTTCCCGCTGACCCTCAGGGCAACTCCGCCATCAGCAACGGTGACGTGTTCGTATTCCCTGACAGCGAGAAGTTCCCTGGCGGCCGCGCAATGAAGGTCACCGGCGTAAGGGCAGAAGGGGACGGCTACTACTATAACACGACACTGGCAACAATCGATGAGATATTCGAGACTCTGCACATAGAGCAGAACGGGATGTCTATAGGCGACCATATAGAGAAGGTGCTGGACGAGAGCGGCAAGGAGGTAGACTTTGTGAAGACCAAGGCGGGCTTCAGCATCTCCATCCCAGAGATATTCGGCGGCCTGAATGGCCTCTCGATAGGCTTTGGCGATAATGTCCAAATCAGCCCGTCGGCAGAGGTCAGCTTCAATTTGGATTTGGCAGCAGATGTGGTGGACTGTAAGCTCACTTATGCCAAAGCCAAGGTCAACACCTCGGCGCGCCTGTCGGCAGACGTGGCCATCAAGAACGGCGCGGAGAAGAAATGGGAGAGCCAGCGCTTCAAGGTGATAATGGGCGCAATCCCTATCGGCCCGGTTATAATCACTCCGGAGATATATGTGTCATTTGTGCTCAAGCTCAGCGGAGAGGTGAACCTGACCTTCTCTGTGAACTATCAGAAGGCATACTACGCATATACTTTTTACGATGGCGCGGGCGGCGTGCACTGCAAGGCTGGCGAGGCTGAGATTCCCGACAAGAAGGACCCGTTTGCAGTGACGGGCAACATCTCCGGCGGTGTGGAGTTCGGCCCCAATCTTGGACTAAGTATAAGCTTATATGGCGGAGCGCTTGGCCTAAGCGTTCATTTTGACCCACACCTGGCATACTCATTCACCGGCAGCCTGCCGTTCACGATGGAGACGCTGGCAAACATAGGCCGCACGGCCAACTGGCTCTCCAACGCCTTTACCGAGCCGTCGTGCTCCTTTGCATTCGGGGGTTCCGCAGACCTGGCCTACGCCTGGCACAAGGAGTTTGAACTCCCGGACAACATAGGCTTGAGCTACTCGTTTGGCAAGACATACCTGATGCCCAAGCTGGGCGAAAACCTGGATATCAAGGTCAGTGGCAATATGGCGATGGTATCCACAACCATCAAGAACAAAGCCTGGTTCGACGACAATATGTATGTTCTGGTGCATAAAGGTGGATGGCTGTCAAACCAGATTTTTGCCAAGTGTCCGTTCGAGATTCCCGTGAAGCCCGCCGCAGAGGGCGATGAGGTCACCTGCACCGCTTACATCCGCGGGCTGGTTCCGGGAGAGCGCTATTATGTGGAGGGGCCGTTTATGACAATCGGCGCCTTAGGTTATACCGCAGATTTGGAGATGACGCCGGCACAGGTCAAGGCCGATCGTGTAGTGGAGTCTTTTGATCCCAGGATTATGGCGGCGGTGAAGGGGATAATCAAGGATATCTACGCCGGCCGTGAGGGCAAATGGGAAGATTGCAACTGGGACAAGGACTTTGACAACCTCCGGAATTATGACAATGTGTTCTTAAACTATAGGGAAGACGGTTCCCTGAAAGTCTCCATTGAGTTGGAAGAGGGATGGAAGACCAGGCAAATCTGTGTGGCGGACCATTCCGAGGGGGTTGAAGATATGATGGTCTGGACACTCAGTGTAAAACATTCCGGCTCCGGACCTGCTTTAGTAAATGTTTTGGAGATTGATGACAAGTGTTTTGATGAATATTATAGCCCATTTAATATAGTGGCAACGGACCGGCTGGCTTTGCATACGCCGCATATTGACTATTGGCTTGCCTGGGACCTGAAAGATTATGCCCCGGATCTGGATTTTAGCGGCACGCACATTACCCATCTTGTAATCCGATCCAATGTTGGGTCAGTTGTTCTGGACAATTGCCCCGATCTCGAATCAGTGGAGTTTTATGGAGATTACGATGGAGATAGTTCCATAGACCCGGAGACCTTTGATATCGCCTCTGTAGCGGCGGGCCCTTTCCCCAAGACCATAAACATTACCAATTGTCCTGTTTTTAAAGAAGTGGAATTCAAATCCTGTCGAATGGATGGATTCTATGAGGCGATGAACTCTTCGTTTGTGCCCGCAGTAGGTGTTTATGGGTGTGTGGCGCACGAGCTGAAGGTGCCTGATTGCTGCGAGGTCTTTTCTCTGGGCGGAGGCATTTACCCCAAGCTGACGATGTCGGGATGCAGCAGGCTTAAAGAGATTTCGAAATGGGATCATCCAGTTGTTTTACGCGAACTGACAATAGAAAACTGGAGATAACCCCCTCTCTATGAGGACATCATCCG
>CAMKTW010000027.1 GCA_946415795.1 uncultured Bacteroidales bacterium | reverse complement strand
GGAACAGGTAAACCTTATCAAGGATATCTACGATGCAATCTATTTCAAGGGAATATGGGAAGATCCGTTTGACAAGGAACTGAACACCCAGGAAAAGTTTACCTGCCGTGACGGCAAGAAGGTGACCACCACCTTTATGAACAATACCTTTGACAATGCGCGGGTATATAACGACGAATACGTGGAGGCGATGAGCGTGCCCTACGGCAACGGCGCCTTTGCAATGACGATCGTTGTTCCACGCACGGGCGTCACGCCGGAGAAGGTTCTCGCCGGCCTGGACGCTGAAACCTGGGCGGGTTACCGCAGCGGAGGGCGTACGTATCGCACCTACTTCTCAATGCCCAGGTTTGAAGAGGAGTACGCTGCAGAGAAACTTTGCATAGATATCCTTCAGGAGATTGGGATGCATAAGGCCTTCACCGGAGCCGCCGACTTCTCCGCGATGAGCACCACGCCTCTCTGCATAGACGAAATCCGTCACAAGGCAAAGATCAAAGTTGACGAGGAGGGCACCGAGGCGGCCGCCGTGACTTATGTGGGGATGCGGGTGACCAGTGTAGGGCCCGGCGGGGACACCTTCTATTTCAAGGCAGACCGCCCGTTTATCTACTTTATCAGCGAACGTTCCACCGGCACCATCCTTTTTGCCGGTATAAAACAGTCATTCTGACGGTTACTCCGTGGTGAAAGGCACCAGGGGCATACGGTAGCTGTTCCATAGCCGGGCGATGGAGAAGTCGTGCCAGAGGTAGCGTACTTTTTTGATGTCGGCGACCTCGGGTGAACCTACCACGAGATAGTTGCCCTGGCAGTCGGATATGGTTGCGGGGTGCCAGGTGCCGTCTTCTCCGGCCACCTCAAACCCGTCCACACCTTTGAACTCCCAGCCTTTGTCGCCGTGGATGCCGTATTCACAGTTGCGGAATACGACCTTGGCTGTTGCTCCTTCGGGAATAATCTTGTCAAGTTCAGGGCTGGCGCTGCCGTAGCCCTTGAATCCGTACCAGTTCTCAAGGGCGAGGTTTGCCAGGCGCTCTCCCACGGGCTTTTTCTGGCGGGGATGGATGATGCCCTTTTCGAATTCGTACACCAGATCCATAGTACATATCATAGCGGAGTTGGGTACCATGTAAGCCGCCTGCCTCTGGCGTTCGCGCAGCAGCGGGGCCAGTCCGGAGTCGCCGCTTGCGGCATAGGGGTGGGGTGCAATCTGCACATAGTAGAAAGGAATGTCGCCGCGGCCAAACAGCTGGCGCCACTGGGTCACCATAGCCGCCTGGTATTTGCCATAATCCTGCTCGAACACCTTACCCACGTTTGAGCAGCCCTGATACCAGATAAAGCCGTTGACGGTATAATGGCGCAGAGGGTAAAGCATCGCGTTGTACAGTACAGTGGCGCGGTTTCCGGCCCAGCCGCCTTCGCGGGGGGCTATGCTGGCATCTATGCTCTCATCGGTCTCGCCGGCACTCTTCAGCGCGTCGCGGCTCATCCAGCACTCTATCATAGTGCCGCCCCAGCAGGTTACAATCAGCCCTACGGGGATGTCAAGCTCCCGGGCGAGGCGTTTGCCAAAGAAATATGCAGTTGCGCTGAAGCCGGGGGCGAATTCGCCGCCGGCGCATCGCCAGGTGCCGTTGCAGTCCTCCTTCGGTTCAGGGGATTCGCTGCGCTCCAGGTAAATCATCCTTACAAAAGGGTAGCGGTTGCTTTCGCGGATCTCTTCCGCGCCGTCCTCTACTGGCTGGAAACTCCACCCCGCCATCGGCATCTCCATATTGGACTGGCCGCTGCAGAGCCACACCTCCCCAATCAGCACATTATCAAGGGAAACCTTATCCTTTCCGCAGGAAATTGTCACGGTGTACGGGGTGTAGGACGCTGCGGGGGTGGCAACGGCCACCTTCCAGAAACCGTCATCGCCCGCGGTGGCGGTATATTTTGTCTTGCTCCAGCCCACAGAGACCTTAACCCGGGACCCGGCATCGGCCCAGCCCCAGATGTTGGCGTTTGTGTTCTGCTGTAAAACCATATCGCTGCCCATAAAGTGCGGCAGCTTCAAACCCTCCGCCCGGAGTGCAAAAGCTACCAGCAGGCAGGAAAAAATGAGAATAATCCGTTTCATGTTTCAAAGGTAACCATATTATTCCTAAATTGCATCCCGTTATTCATTGCAAATCTGTAAACCGACAGTAATATGAAAAGACTCATCATTGCGGCAATCGCCCTCGCGGCGCTCGTATCCTGCGCGCCAAAACAAAACAATGCTCCCCTGCGGCTCAACTGCCTTGTAAGCGTAAGTATGGATAACAGAGACCGGTACATAGAGCTTTGCATGCAGCACGTGGCAGCTTCCCTCGAAGACGAAGGCAATATCGCTTTCGACCTGATGGAGAGCGCCACCGACTCCACAAAGTTCCTGATTTTTGAGACCTGGGCCGATCAGGCGTCGCTGGATAAACACTCTGCAAGCCAGCATTTTGCAGACATTGTGCCTCAGACCAGCGCCCTTGCAACCACCGTTTTGCAACAGATGCAGGCCGGTGTAGAGCCCGAAGGCGATTTTGTGCTCCGTCTGAACTGCCCCACAACTGTAACAGAAGAGACCCGCGAGGCGGTGATAGAGTTGTGCAAAGAACTGGTGGCAAGTTCTCTCCAGGACGAGGGCAACATTGCATACGACCTGTTTATCAGTTGCAGCGACCCTTGCAAGATGCTCATCTTCGAGACCTGGAAAGACCAGGCGTCACTCGATAAGCACTCTGCGGCAGAGCATTTCACCCGCCTTGTGCCTCAGATCCAGGAACTTGGCACCCTCGAGGTGGAGAGTTTCAAGCTGCCTGTATCTGAATAGGTCCGGCGATGTCTTTTTCAAGAAATCTGTTTGCTGCACTGCTGTTGATGGGCGCCACATCCCTGGCCGCCCAGCCAGTGGCAGTTGATATGGGACTCAGCATCAAATGGGCCTCCTGCAACCTGGGCGCTACAGCTCCAGAAGAGTACGGCGATTACTACGCGTGGGCGGAAACTTTCACCAAGGAGCAGTATAGTTGGGATAACTACTCATTCTGCGGAGAAGGCCCTTACGGAATGACAAAATACAACGCGGGCTTTAAGCTGAATTATCTCTCCGAGGCTGAAGATGATGCCGTAGCCGTAAGGCTCGGTGACGGCTGGCGGATGCCCACTTTTGTGGAGGCCAACGAACTGGTGCACGAGTGCGACTGGGTCTGGACGGAGTGTAACGGTGTCACGGGGTACAGGATAACCAGCCGGACTAACGGCAACAGCATCTTTCTGCCGGCAGCTGGTTATATGGAGGGTACGGAACTATGCTTTACCGGCACTGCGGGCCGCTACTGGACCGCCACCCGGCATCCTTATCACCCCAAGTGCGCGATGAACCTGTTCTTCAGTCCGGAATACTACTACGCCTATTTTTACGAGCGTTTCCGCGGCTATCCCATACGACCTGTGAGGTTGTAGAACAGTCCTCCGGGTAGAAATAGCCGGAGCTTGAAAGGGTCGGAGCGGTTTGAGTGAGACCGCCGGTGCAAGCGCCTTTAGGCGTGCTATTTCGTAGCGCCCAAAAATGCCGTTAAAAGCGAGAGATGTTTGAGCGAAGCGAGTCCTCGAGCTTAGGCATTTTTGTAGCGGAGAAAAAGCGGGTGAACGGAATAGCGAAGCACCCTTTGCAAGCGAAAGGTTTCTGCCTGGAGAGCGTGGCACCTCCGCCGTTGATTATCAGCGCATTAAACAATGTTCCTTGCGTAAATTTACGCAAGGGACATGTTGTAAAATGCTGACAGTCAGGGCTTAAAGTGCCACGAGGCGGACAGACTGGCCCGTCAGAAGACTACTTCCCGAAGTTTACGGAAGCCCAGGTGAGTGCATAGTGGAGCACCATTGGCCAGTAGTACCAGTTGTGGTCCCCGTCGCGTACCCGTAACTCGTGGGGAATACCCTTCTCCTGCATCTTATAGTGAATGTTCACCGACAGCGGCAGCAGCCAGTCGTCATCGCCGATATCGAAGGTCCATTTCACCGTCTTCAGTGCAGCAACCGTAGCCTCGTCGGCCTTGTCCACAAAGTCGATTGCAGAATTCTCGTGCACAGAGCGGCAAACGACAGAGAGCTGGTCACCTTCACCTTCGCCTCCGACTTCACCTTTCTCGTCAAGCCAGGGGCTCATAGCATAGCAGCTGGAGAACATATCGGGATGGTGCTGGCAATATACGGTGCTGCCGCCGCCGCCCATAGAGAGGCCCATTATCGCGCGGTGTTTCTTGTCGCCGATGCAGCGGTATTTACTCTCCATCTGAGGCATCAGTTCCTGGAAGAAGAAATCTTCGTAATTGCGTCCCGGGGTGTTGAAATAGCCGTTGAGCACCTCCCTGGGGTTGTGGTGCCCCGCATTGGGCATAATAATCACCATCTCGACCGCCTCACCGGATGCAATCAGCCGGTCGGCTATGGTCTGCATATTGCCGTGACCCGCCCATCCCTCGTAGGTGTCTGAGAGGCCGTGCAGCAGATACACGACAGGATATTCTTTGCCCGAGTCGTCGAACCCGTCTGGCAGATAGACATTGCATTTGACTTCACAGCCAAGGATCTTGCTGTCGATGCTGTCGGTAACCACTTTACCGGCAAACAGCTGTGCGGAAATGAGCGCGCACGATAAAAAGATGACTAACCGTTTCATTTCTTAAGTTTTTCAGGAACAGGATGCATAGCACCGGGAAGGGTGCAAACGAATGTCGATACCGCCACGGCGGTTTCGTGGGCGGCGGCTACGCTCTTGCCGGATAGCAGCGAGCCGATAAAGGCTCCGGTGAAACTGTCGCCCGCACCGACCGTGTCGGCAACTTTCACGGCGGGTGCCTTCAGGTATGAGATGCCGTCTTTGTAGTAGATGTAGCTGCCGTTGGCTCCCATAGTAAGGATTATCATCTCCATATTGAACTTGCGCATCAAATATTCGCAGCGCGACTCGTTGTCCAGGCCGGGGATGGAGAACAGGTGCGACACGGTCACCATCTCCTCGTCGTTAATCTTGAGGATGTCGCAACGCCGGAATGAATCTTCAAGTATCTCTTTGGAGTAGAACTGCTGGCGGAGGTTGATGTCGAACACCTTGAGGCAGCCTTCCGGTACCGCGTCGAGGAACCGGCGGATAGTGTTGCGGCTGACCTCGCTGCGCTGGGCGAGCGAGCCGAAGCACACTGCACGGCAGTCAGCCGCTATCTTTGCCAAAGCGTCGGAGAAGGGTATGTTGTCCCAGGCGACGCCACGGACAATCTCGTAGCTGGGAGAGCCGTTTACAACGGTGACATCCACCACCCCTGTGGGATAATCCACCACCTCCATATGATTTGCCTGTCCGGCCTCCTTGAGCTCCGCAAGCAGGCGCGCCGCCAGGTCATCCTTGCCTATGGCGCTGACGGCCAGCCCTTCCTGGCCAAACTGACTGGCGTAGTAAGCAAAGTTTGCGGGAGCTCCGCCGAGCTTTGCCTCAACGCTGCCATCATCTTTCCTGAATCTGTCGAACAAAGCCTCACCGAGGCCTACAACATATTTTCCCATAATTATTTGCGGATTTTAGTGACATAGAACAACAGATAAAGCACGCCGACCGTCATTACGGCAATGGCGCCGGCCTGGCCTACGGCGTCTGACGCCAGACCCATCAGCAGCGGGAAGATGGTGCCGCCGAACAGCCCCATAATCATCAGGCCGGAAACCTCGTTCTGCTTCTCGGGAACGGACAGGAGAGCTTGCGAGAAGATGATGGGGAATACGTTGGAGTTGCCCAGGCCTGCAAGGGCGATGGCTGCGTACAGGACCTCCTTGCTCTGCCCGAAAAACATGCCAATCATAGCCAGCAAAAGGAACACTGCGCTGATAAAGAAAAACTTACGATTGCTGAAGCGGGAGAGGATAAATGAGCCTGAAAGGCAGCCTACGGTGCGGAAGATAAAATAGAGACTGGTGGCAAAGCTGGCTTTGTCCAGGCTCATTCCGGCTCGTTCGATGAGCAGTTTGGGCGCGGTAGCATTGGTGCCCACGTCGATGCCTACATGGCATATTATACCGAGGAATGAAAGCAGCACGAAAGGTATGCCAAGCAGTTTGAAGCAATCGACGAAACCAGATGCCTTGCCAGCCACCTTTTCCCGCTCAATTGAAGTGCCGGCCAGCAGCAGTGTCGCCAGGATGCCGATTATGCCATAGATTGGAAACAGAACCCTCCATCCGAGCCCGAAGGAGGGGATGGCGCCAGAGAAGCCCCATGCTGCAATCAGCGGTGCCATGAACGACGCTATGGCCTTCACAAACTGCCCGAAGGTCATGGTGCTGGCCAGTTTTTCCCCTTGTACCAGGTTTGATATCAGCGGATTGAGAGATGTTTGCATAATGGCGTTCCCTATGCCCAACAGCGAGAAGGCCGCAAGCATTATGCCGTAGCTGCTGCCAAAAAACGGGAGCACCAGCGACAAGACAGTTATCACAAGCGAAAGCAGCACTGTGTTCTTCCGTCCGATGCGGTTCATGAGCATGCTTGAAGGCAGCGAGAAAATCAGGAACCAGAAGAAAACCAGCGACGGGAGGATATTCGCCTTTGCGTCGCTAAGGGCCAGGTCAGCCTTTACATAGTTCGAGGCGATGCCCACCAGGTCCACGAAACCCATTGCAAAGAAGCAGAGCATCACCGGAATCAGTTGAAGTTTTTTGTTCATGATATCTGGATAATTGGATTATTTCCGCCAATTTGATTCCAAATATAGAAATTATGGTGCAACTAACTGTTGCAACGGAGCAGAAACTGACGTATCTTTACTTAGAAAACCATCCGTATATGGGCAGAAACCCGCGTAAATCCCCTTCGTTGTTCAGTCTGTACCGGGAAGGCTTCCGTAATATGACGTGGGGCAAGCCTTTGGTGTGGCTCATAGTGCTCAAGCTGATTATACTTTTTGCGATCCTGCGGGTGTTTTTTTTCAAGCCGGCTATGGCCGGAATGAGCGAACAAGAGAAGATCGAGGTGGTTTCCGGCCGCCTTGTGGATACTGATGACCAGACACAAACACAAAACAAATAGTTTTTTATGGATGTAATAACGTGGTCTCGATTGCAATTTGCAATGACGGCGGCATACCATTGGCTTTTCGTCCCTCTCACACTGGGGCTGGCACTGGTGATGGCCGTTATGGAGACAATCTACGTCGTCAGGAAGGACGACTTCTGGAAGCGGGCGGCGCGGTTCTGGATGAAAATCTTTGCCGTTAACTTTGCAGTAGGCATCGCCACAGGCATCATCCTGGAATTCGAGTTCGGCACCAACTGGAGCAACTACTCCTGGTTTGTGGGAGATATGTTTGGCGCCCCGCTCGCCATAGAGGGGATATTGGCTTTCTTTATGGAAGCGACATTCTTTGCAGTAATGTTCTTTGGATGGGACAGGGTTTCCAAACGTTTCCACCTGGCATCAACCTGGCTCACCGGCATCGGAGCAACTGTTTCTGCCTACTGGATACTGGTGGCCAACGGCTGGATGCAGAATCCGGTGGGGACCACTTTCAATCCAGATACTGTCCGCAGCGAGATGGCTTCTGCGGCTGCTTTCTGGGAGGTGGTAACCAATCCGGTGGCGGTATCCAAGTTCTGCCACGCGGTCTCCAGCGGCTGGGTCACCGGCGGCATCTTCGTGGTCGGGGTGAGTGCCTGGTATCTGCTCCGCGGGCGTGAAAAAGAGTTTGCGGTAAAGAGCATACTCATAGGGGGCATAGTCGGCCTGGTGGGCAGTGCTGCCGTGATGCTGTCGGGTGACTCGTCAGGCGTCCACGCGGCGGAGTTCCAGCCTATGAAACTGGCGGCCGCAGAGGGTCTTGAAGATGGCGGGCGCGGTGCGGCATTTACCATAGTGCCGGGTATAAAGATTCCCAAGATGCTCTCCATACTTGCCACGCACAAAGTTGACGGCTATGTACCGGGCATAAACGACATTCTCAAAGGTTATACCGACGACGACGGCAATGTGGTTCCGTCGGTGTCGGAGAAGATGGCCCGAGGACGGGCGGCGCTGGATGCGCTGGCAGAATACCGTGCGGCGCGCGGCAACGATCCCTCGGGTGCGGCTGCAGCAAGGGCCCGTCTTGAAGAGAATGTGCAATATATGGGTTACGGGCATCTTTCCAGGCCAGAAGATGTGGTGCCGCCGGTTGGCATAGTCTTCTGGGCATTCCGCCTTATGATAGGGCTCGGAATGTTGATTGCGCTTGTGCTGTTACTGGCAGCATTCTTTGCCTGGAAAGACCGCCTGGAGGGGAAAAAGTGGCTGCTTTGGGCGGCGATAATCTGTATTCCTCTGGTTTATATCTGCGGCCAGGCCGGATGGGTTGTGGCCGAGGTCGGTCGCCAGCCGTGGACCATACAGGGCCTGCTGCCGGTGAACGTTGCCATCTCCAGCCTCAGTGCCGGAGCTGTCAAGACCACATTCTTCGTGTTCCTGGCGGTGTTTGCACTGTTCCTTGCAATTGAAATCAGAATTATGCTCGGGGCAATCCGCAAGGGTCCCGAAGATATCAAGGAGGGCTAAGCAATGACATACGAATTCCTGCAATCTTACTGGTGGGTGCTGGTCTCCCTGCTCGGGGGGCTGCTGGTGTTCCTGATGTTTGTGCAGGGGGCCAACCTCAATCTGGGCAACCGCCTCCTGAGCGATAGCCAGAAGCGATTGATAATCAATTCTACAGGGCGCAAGTGGGAGCTGACCTTCACCACCCTGGTGACCTTTGGCGGCGCCTTTTTTGCCTCCTTCCCGCTCTTTTACAGCACCAGTTTCGGTGGCGCATACTGGGTCTGGGTGCTGCTGCTCATAACCTTTGTGTTCCAGGCTGTTTCTTACGAATTCTGCCATAAGAAAGAGAATCTGCTGGGAGTACAGAGTTTCCGGATAGCCCTTATGGCTAACGGCTTCCTCGCTCCATTCCTGGTGGGTACGGCCGTTGGAACCTTCTTCACCGGGTCGGATTTCACGGTGAACAAGGTAGCCATCGCCGATGCGTCATCTCCGGTCATAAGCACGTGGGGCAATGGCTGGCACGGACTGGAAGCCCTTGGACAGTATCACGCAGTGCTGATGGGTTGCGCGCTGGTGTTCCTGACCGCAATCCTCGGGGCTTTGTATATCCTCAACAACGTGAACGACGATGCAATTCATTCACAGATGCGCCGCTCCATAAAGATAGCTACAGGCCCTTTCTTACTGTTCTTTGTGACTTGGGCAGTGATTCTGATGCTCAGAGACGGCTTTGCCGTTGATGGTGCGGGGGTGGTCGCGATGGAACCATACAAGTATCTCCACAATCTTTTGCAGATGCCTGTGGTATTGGTAATGCTTTTCGCCGGCGTAGTCCTGGTTGTGACCGGCATAATAAAAGGCGGATGGTCGTCTTCCCGCAAGGGAATCTGGTTTGCCGGAGCCGGGACAGTGCTGGTGGTGATGGCGGTATTTTTCCTGGCCGGCTTCAACGGTACCGCCTATTATCCATCATGCACTGACCTTCAGAGTTCCCTCACCATCGCAAACAGCTCCTCCAGCCGGTTTACACTCCAGGTAATGTTCTGGGTATCACTGCTAATCCCGTTCGTTTTGGCTTACATTTCATATGCGTGGCACCAGATGGACCGCGGTAAGATATCATCAGCAGATATTGAAAGCACAAACGATAAATACTAATGTATTATCTTTGCCCCTATGAAAACAGCTAAAACTATTCTCTCTGTAGTTGCGCTGATGTGCGCAACTCTAATATATTCTGCCTGCAACCCAGACAAGAAAACCGGGCAGGTCAAGATAACCATCAATACGGCAGCTCTTTATGATGAGATGGGGATTACCGCTCCAATGAAAGACCGGGCTCTGGCCACGCAGGGTTTCACGATTGTGGACACTCTGCTTATCTACGACCAGCAAGGCCTGCTGGTATCCAGGCAGGGAGTGGAAACCAAAGAGATCAAGCCCGTAACATTCGAGGCTTCCAGGCTGCCGAACGGCGCCTACACTATTATTGTATGGCAGTCTGCCCGTTCTGAGGAATTCGGGTCTAATTGGCTCTGCTCTGGCGAAGATAAGCTGGCGACCTCCAGTATCATCACCGATTCGCCGTGTATGTCCTTCCAGTATAGCTTAGGCTACGCTATGGTTACTGCAGCTGTAGGAGGTGGCAGGGTTGAGATAGAGATGAGCCCAAAAAGTATGGGATGCATTATAGATCTAAGGGCAGATAACTTGCCCTCAGAACCGGACAATTCTTATCTCTTCCTTGAAAACGCAGCACGGACGGTCCCTTGCGGAGTGCGTCTTGACCCGACACTTAATGAAGATGACCGGTTGATTTTGGCAGAAAAGGATAATCTGACAATCGCATACGTGGAGAAATCCGACCCCAGCTTCAGGCATTTTACACTGGCTCGTGATATCGGCGATCCCTTCTATTTCTGGTTCTGGGATGGTAAGGAAGAATCAGACTCTTTCTTTGTCGGAGATTTGACAGATACAAAGATGGGCTCCGGCGGTTATTATGTCTGCTACTACGATTTAAGCCGCAGGACGTGGCAGCCGCCCTTCTTTGGTTCTCTCAAGGACTTTGATGCCTGGAAAGCCGACCGAGATGCAGGCATTCTCGTTGCTGATCCCTTACTTGACTGGGGTTGCAACTTTGACAAACTGGAGCAGCACATAAAAGCCAAGCAGTGGTGGAGACCGGGCAATGATAAATTTGAGTACTGGGAAGAAGGTTTTGAGAGTTGGCACAGATGGTACAGAGTGGCTGATGGTCTCACTGAACAATATCTCTTTGAAACAGAGGATGGCAAAAACCTGCGATATGCACTTTGTTGTACCTGGGACGATAAAACGCCGGTTGAGGTTGCAAAAAATTCGCTGCTTAAGCAGGGTTATGTGTATAAGGGCAGGATACTGTATCCAGGAAAATCTGATGCGGGTGACTGTTTCCTCTCTCCCGACGGGAAAACTCAGGCAGAGATATATCTCTATGACGACGGTGCCTGGCAGATAGAATATCAACCAGTCAATCCAGACAGCTTTGGTTACATAATAACTGATAAGGCAGTTGCCGGCAGGAGAGCTTTCAACAGAGAGGGCAGAGTGCCGGCGGCTCCGGCCGTGAGCATTTCAAGGCACTTGAAAATCACCCCCATTGTCTCCAGATATCATTTCTAAGATACAGTCAGGTTCAGTTAAGGAATGAAAAGTTGTTATAAAAATTTGCATATCCTTGCGGCAGTTTTGATACTGTGCTTTACCACAGGCGTTTCTGCGCAGGAGGCCATCGTGCCATATATTCTCGAGGAGCGGATGCCCGACGTGGTGCAGGTTGTGCCGGCGCCTCCCGCCGACCCCAGTGCAGGATTCGATTACGATATCCTGCGGTATATGTGGGGCAAGCAGCAGCGCCGCGATTCTGTCCGCCTGGCTATGGCGGTGAGGGATGCCGTGTGGAATATGGATACGACGCTGGCGATTCTGGGCGAGCCTTTCGGCATGAAGATATCCAGGGATGGGACTCCGGCTATCTACAAGGTGCTCACACGTGGTATCACCACCATAGAGAATATCCGTTTCCGCCCAAAGGCATACTATTTCCGCATCAGGCCCTTTGCCTATTTCAAGGAGCCCTCTATCTTTCCACAGGATGACGAATGGCTCTCTACCGAGGGGTCATACCCCTCCGGCCATACCATCCGCGCCTGGGCCTGCGCCTTGCTTATGAGCCAGATAAATCCTGCCGCGGCTGAGGCGGTTTTTGCCC
>CAMKTW010000026.1 GCA_946415795.1 uncultured Bacteroidales bacterium | reverse complement strand
TGATGATATTTCGAATGTTATTACTGTTGATTTTGTTAATGGCGACAGATTTAAATGGTTGAAACTTAATGGAGATGATTATTACACAATTGATGTCGGAACGGCAGGCCTATATAAGATAACAGACTCCAGAACCAAGAAAATGGGTTTTATGAAATCTGGTGGAAAGATACTTGCACAACCTAAATATGACGAAATCGGACAATTTCGTAATGGCATGTGCCGTGTTTGGATACTCGAAAAAGGGTACGGATTTGTTAATGCGTCAGGAACACTTGTTGTCCCATGCAAATATCCTCATGTTCTTGATTTTGGTAGTATAGATGGCGTTAAAAATTATACTCAAGTTTGGGATAATTGGGGACAGCCATACTATATTGACAAAAACGGAAAGATAGCCGACCCAGACAAGGTTCTACGGGAGGTCTATGACAGTCAAAGACAGAACTCTTGGTATTAGCGACACATTATTTGTTTAAACCATTTGTGTGCCCTTTGATGGAGTAGAATGATCCCTTGCCACGAGGATTCTGTATCTTCGTGGCACCTTCATCATTGGTTATCAGTCTGTTATGCAATGTCCCTTGCGTATTTTTGCGCAAGGGAAAGTATGGAAGGTGCTGATAGTGAGGCGCTGAGGTGCCACGGGGGGTGGGGTAATAAGAGCCGAAGGTCGCAGAGTTGCTCAGAGAACTAAGTGGAGATGCCATGCGCTTATCTGCCACGCCACGAAATGGGAAGATTTGCCCCTGGAGGGAGATGCTAATCGTTAGTATCTATTGTAAGATGCAGAAACTTGGAGATTTGGCGGGGCGTGGCGTTGGTTTCTGCCGAAAGAATCCAGGCGATACGTTTTTTGTCCTCATCGGGTAAAGAGAGGACCTTGGTCATATCGGTATATCCGGTCATCTTTTTCAAGACACGGGCAAGCCTGACATAGGCCATATCAGATTCTGCAGTGACAATTTCTTTGATCTGGTATTCGCTGCCGGTATTGGAGTTTACCGCTATCAGTAAGTTGCCGAAATCGTCATAGTATGATTCTAACGCCTGATAATCTATGCAGTTATACTGCGAGATAATATAGTCAGTCAGTTGACGTAGTTCGCCGGTGTTGCACTCTTTGGCAATCTTATCAATAAACGAGTAGGACAGAGGTTGCTCCATATTTCTGTGAGCATTGATATCGTTGATTGCCCTACGCATATGACGGCTGACATGGCTTGACTTGAGTGGCTCAGAGTATGGATTTTGGCAATGTGCGTACCGGAGGAAGCTCCATTGATAGTCTTCTGCCTTATGGCAGAGGCTCTTCTCGACAGGATTGTTGTATAGATATGAGATGGCCGTCCGTACTTTTTTACTACCTGTCTTTGGGGCGCTACCGAATCTATGTTCGAAGAACTGCCCCGTGCGCGAATAATGTGCATTACGCCTTTTGACAAACTGGGAGGTGTAGTCTCTAACGAATGCAGACATCACTTTCCGTGATGGTGCAGAAATCAACACGTGGATGTGGTCGTACATCAGACATAACCCAAGAACCTGGATATCATGCTTGCGGGCCATAGTAGAAAACAGTGTGAAGAAAACAATGAAATCCCGGACGGAATAGAAAATAAGATAGCCGCAGACTGTTCTCTGATAAATGTGGTGAAGCGAACCCGCCTTGAAAACCCTGAACCTTCCCTTCATAATCTCCCGTTTTGGTTTTATACAAATATGGGGATTCTATTCTCTAACTCCAAATAAAAAGAAGGGCGTGGCACCTTCACCCTTGGTTATCAGCCTTTTATGTAATGTCCCTTGCGCAATTTTACGCAAGGGAAAGTAAGCAATATGCTGATAGTCAGCGGTGTAAGTGCCACGGACACAATAGCGGCGAGGAGATGTCCGGTCGGAGCAGACTATGATTTTGAAAGAAGGACTACTCTAAACTTATGCCGAACCACTTTTCGATATCTGAGTCGCCAATAACGAACTCATAGTGGATTCCGGGACCGTACTTTGAGAAGTTGTCGTGTTTGTAGTAGTGGTCCAGGCCGCAGGGATTTCTCTCACAATCATTATCTATGCTGAAATAAACCCTCTTCCCGTTGCATTCGATGGTCATTGCCCACGGTGCGATGATGCAGGGGGTGTCTTTATAAATCTCGTAGCTGATCTGTGAATACTCTTCGGTCGGTTGCAGCTTAAAACTGGTCTGGGACCAGAGCCGTGTGTCGCCATGGTTGTCAATCTCAGAGAAGACCAGTTCGTATGACGACATATTGGAAATCTTGACTGAACGGATGTTGGAGGATTTCTGGCTCTTTATGCAGGAGGAGAGCAGCAATACAAGCAGCAGTAACAGGATTTTCTTTTTCATGCCTCATAAATGCAGATATAAAAGTAAACTAACGAAAAAAGTAGTAACTTGCGGCTCTTGTGAGCAAGTTTATCCTATACCAGATGCTGCCGCGTGTATTCGGGCGGCGGGAGTGGGTGCCGGGCGGCACTTACGAACGCAACGGCAGCGGAAAATTCAACGATATTACAGTTGATGTGCTCTGCGGCCTCAGGGACGATTTGCATGTGGGCGCGGTGTGGTACACGGGCGTCATTCAGCACGCGACAAAGACCTGTTTCGAAGGCATCCCGCCGTGCCATCCAGACCTTGTGAAGGGGCAGGCGGGGAGCCCGTATGCGATTACCGATTATTTTGACGTAGCCCCGGAACTGGCAACAGACCCGGCAGGATGTAGCCAGAACCATACCGTGCCCGGCGAATCTGACAGGGGAAACAATCCTCTGGCAACCGACCCCGGCAGCAGGATGGCCGAGTTTGAGGCGCTTATCTCGCGCACCCACAAGGCGGGGCTGAAGGTCATCATAGATTTTGTGCCGAACCATGTGTTCCGCCCGTATCAGAAGCCGTTCAGTTCCATCAATTTCTATACACTGTACGGCCAGTCGCTGCGGCTTCCGTTCGAGACGGGTTACCGCGAGTCTCCGGCGCTGGGCACGGGCAATTGCCCCGGCACGGCGGAGCCGGCAATTACCGATTGGTACGAAACCGTCAAGCTCAATTACGACAACAAGTACACCTGGAACATAATGCTGGATGTGCTGCAGTTCTGGGCCGGCAAGGGGGTGGACGGTTTCCGCTGCGACATGGTGGAGCTGGTGCCGGCCGACTTTTTCCGCTGGGCGTTTGCGCAGGTGCGTCACCGCTTCCCGGATACCATCTTCATCGCGGAGGTTTACGACAAGGGCAACTACCGCCGCTATGCCGATGCCGGCTTTGATTATCTCTACGACAAATCTGGCTTTTACGATGCTCTGCGGGAGATATGCGCCGGCAACCGCCCTGCCTACTGGCTGACCCAGGAGTGGCAGTTCCTGGGCGACATGCAGCCACGGATGCTCAACTTCCTGGAGAATCACGACGAGCAGAGGGTTGCGAGCGACTTTTTCCTTGGCAACGGACGCAGGGCGCTTGCACCGCTTGCGGTGTCATTACTGTTCAATACCGCCCCATTCATGATTTACTTTGGGCAGGAATATGGCGAGCGCGGGATGCAGCAGGAGGGCTACAGCGGCCGCGACGGGCGCACCTCGATATTCGACTACTGCTGCCTGGGTGTGGAGAGCGCTCCGACTGATTCTGAATCGGGCCGGAATCAATCTGCCGAAACCAAAGACGAGTACCTCTACAAGCGCTACAAGCAACTCACGGCGCTGGCGGTAACGCCTCTGTTCGCCCAGGGCAGGACCTACGACCTGATGTGGCTGAACCCCTCAAGCGACCATTTTGACTCCGTGCAGCAGTTCGCATTTATGCGGGGTCACGATGGCAAAGGAGCCCTGGTGGTGGCGAATTTTGCCGACCAAGACGTGGATGTGCGGCTTAACATCAGTGATGATGCTTTTGCTTACCTTGGCATCCCTAAAGATGACAGATTCTTTGAAACGATATATATCGCGGCCAACGACGCGGCGATAGTCCTGACAGATAAATGATGAAGCGACTCGACTTTATACTGGCAATGGCCGTCATATTGGCTGCTGCATTGCCTGCCCGCGCCGAGGCCACCCTCAACCGCAGCGGCCTGGACTATGGCGACCCCGCTCCGTGCAACGAATATACCTGCCTGACCGACCTTCTGGCCCGCGGTATAGTGCAGCGTCACAGGCAGCTGGATATTATGCCCGAGGTGTTCTGGCTGGATGCGGGATGGTACGAACCTCCCACGGGTCCGGTGTTCAACGGTCAGTTTGGATGGCCGTCGGTAGGTACCTGGGTGGTGGACCGCGAGCGCTATCCTGACGGCTTTGTCAATATGTCCAACCTGATGCACAGCTACGGATCGCAGTTTATGGTGTGGTTTGAGCCGGAGCGGGTGACTCTGGGCAGCAAGTTCGCCACAGAGCATCCGGAATATATGCTGCGACTGGGCGACCTCTCTGTGGTGAAGGATGTCTATAAAATGAGCGACAGTCTCACTGCAGATATGATTGAGGCCTACCGGCTGGACCGTCCCGACCGCGAGCGTCAGGTATTCAACCTTGCCGATGACACTGCACGTGACTATCTGTGCAAGTACATCGGTGACTTGATGGAGGCTAACGGAATAGACCACTACCGGCAGGATTTCAACCTGGATTTCGTGGATCTGTACTGGGCGGCTGCCGACGGCGCTGACCGCCGCGGGGTCACAGAGATGAAATACATCGAAGGGCTTTACAAGTACTGGGATTATCTGCTGAACCGCTTCCCCGGACTCCGCATAGACAACTGCGCGTCCGGCGGCCGCCGCATCGACCTTGAGACCATATCCCGCTCCGTGCCGCTCTGGCGCACAGACTACGGCTATGGAGAGCCCCTCGGCTACCAGTGCCAGACCTACGGCATCAATATGTTCCTGCCGCAGAGCGGGACAGCCTGCTACAATACAGACTTCTACACCTCCCGCAGCGGTTATTCCAGTGCGATGGTGGCTCACATCCCTGTGCTCCAGGGCGGTTATGACGCCGCTGATATCCGCCGTGTTTACGACGAATTCAAAGCTGTGCGGGAATATTTCCTGAAAGATTTTTACCCTCTGAGCGGACTTGGCGACGTGACCCCGGCCGATATGTGGCTGGCGTATCAGCTGGATGACCCCCAGACTCACACCGGCTATGTATTCGCTTTCCGCCGCCCCGACTGCAAGGAGAAAACATATTCGGTAGATCTGCACGGTATGGCGCCTTCTGATAGATATCTGCTGGTGAACTGCAACACGGGCGACCGGCTGGATGTGCTCGGTGCCGATCTGCAGCATTTTACAATCACACTTGAGGATGCCCCCGATTCGATACTATACAGATATGAGAAGAACTAGACTGATATTTACACTTTTGGCGGTGTTGCTTGCCCTGACAGGGCGGGCACAGGCGCCGCTTGCCAGGAAAAACATTGAGAATCCGGAAAAGTGGATTAATGCCGCCTTTGCAAAAGGGGCTGTCCCGCCGTTCTCTTTCGAACTGGACGGTGTCCCAAGCGCCAAGTTCATAAAAGGCTGGGAATATGACAAAAAGAAAGTTACGGCCAAGGAGCCGGGCAGTGTCTGCTGGGAAATATCCTACAGGGATAAAAAGAGCGGCCTCAAGGTTACCGCGCTCGTAACGGGATACACCGGTCATACGGCTGTGGAATGGGTGCTGCGCTTTGACAATGGCGGCAATGGCAAGACTGGCCAGATAAAGAACATAAAGTCTGCCGATTTCACCTTAAAGGAGAAGGAGGCAGCAAGTTATCTTTTGCGCCGTTGCAAAGGCAGTGACGCCGAGCCAGACGACTTTGCGGTAGTGGAGGAACCTTTGAATGAAGGGGGAAGCGTGAATTTGGAAACGATGAGAGGTCGTTCTTCCGATTATGTCTCGCTGCCGTTCTTTAACGTTACCGCGGTCGGTGCAGGATGCGGCGCTCTCTTTTCCATCGGCTGGTCAGGTGACTGGAAGGCCTCTTTCAAGGTGGAAAAGGGGCAGTGCCTGATAGAGGCCGGCCTCAAAGATGCAGACTTCTTTCTCAAGGCCGGGGAGTCGGTACGCACTCCGATGACCTCCCTGTTGTTCTGGCAGGGGAAAGAGGCAATGTCCGGGCACAACGCTTTCCGCCGCTTTGTCCTCGCGCACCACTCCCGCAAGAAAGACGGCAAGCCCTGGGCTCCGCTGCTGGGCGGCCTTGACTGGGGCGATCCCAGTCCCTGCAACGAATATACCTGTCTTACAGATGAGCTGGCCCGGGCCATAGTGCGCCGTTATAAACAGTTTGACATTATGCCGGATGGCTTCTGGCTGGACGCAGGGTGGTACACCACTCCGGAGGGCAACCACTTTAATGGTGATTTCAGATGGTATGAGGTCGGCGACTGGGTGTGCGACAGCGAGCGCTTCCCCGACGGCTTTGTGAATATGTCCAACCTGATGCACTCCTTCGGCGCCGAATTTATGGTATGGTTCGAGCCTGAGAGGGTGGTGAAAGGCACCAGGTTTGCCACAGAGCACCCCGAATTTATGCTGCACCTGCCGGGCGAAGAGGGCTACGATTTGTTTAACCTGGCCGACGACAAGGCTGTGGACTGGCTGTGCAAATATATCGGAGACTTCATAGAGATCAACGGCATAGACCATTACCGGCAGGACTTCAACACCGGACGGTTGGCAGAGTTCTGGGCTGCGAACGATGAGAAGGGGCGCCGGGGCATCACCGAAATGAAGTATATAGAAGGGCTCTACAAATATTGGGACTATCTTGAGAAGCGTTTCCCCAACCTGCAGATAGACAACTGCGCCTCCGGCGGCAGGCGCCTGGACTTGGAGACCACATCCCGTGCGACTCCCCTCTGGCGTACTGATTACAGCTATGGCGAGCCGCTCGGCTATCAGTGCCAGACCTATGGCCTTAACTTGTTCCTCCCGCTGAGCGGCACCGGTTTGTATGAGACCGACTTCTATAACTCCCGCTCCAGTTACTGCAGCGCAATGGTTATGAATTTTGCTATGATGAGCGGCGGTCAGGATTCACGGGAGATGAAGCGCGTTTATGAAGAGTACAAGGCCATCCGGCCATACTATCTGAAAGATTACTACCCGCTGTCCGGTTTCGGCGATATCACATCCTCCAAAATCTGGGTGGCATACCAGCTTCACGATCCCTCCGACGGCAGCGGCTATGTGGTAGGTTTCCGCCGTCCCGACTGCACCCAGAAACGGTATGCTGTGGACCTGCAGGCCCTCAGCCCCAACGGTACCTATATTGTGACCGACTGCAATACCGGTACCACCCGCGAGATGTACGGCGGGGATATGATGAACGGTTTTGTGCTTGCTCTGGACGAGGCTCCCGATTCCATCCTTATTAAATATGTGAAAGAATGAGAAAGGTTCTGTCTTTGGTAATTATATGTGCGGCACTGCTTAGCGGAGGCCGTGCATCGGCGCAGGCGGTTATCTCCCGCAACGGTATCGAGAATCCCGACAAGTGGATAAATACATACTTCGCACAGGGCAAGGTGCCGCCTTTCTCTTTTGCTTATGAAGAGATAAGCAGCGGCAAGTATATTACGGAATGGCACTTCAGCAAGAAGAAGCTCTCATCTGCCAAGGGGGTGGTGGCCTACACAGTATCCTGGACCGACCCGACCAATGTGGTACGTGTCACCTGTGACGTCAAGGGGTACACCGGCAGCAAGGCGGTGGAGTGGACGTTAAAGTTTAAGAATATCTCCCGCTACAACACCAGTAAGATCGCGGTGTTGAGGGTGGCGGATTATAAGGTAAATGAACCCTCTGCAAACGGCTTCACGGCGCGATGGACCACCGGTTGGAACGGGACCCGTGATGATTTCACCACAGAAGAGAAAGACCTCAGGGCCGGGGTGCTGATGGAGTTTACGCCGGAACGCGGGCTCTCTTCCTGCGGGACATCTCTCCCGTATTATAACGTTATCTCCCGGGAGGCTGACGCCGGGGTGGTGATGGCGATTGGCTGGACAGGCCGGTGGAATGCCCGCCTTACAGGTGTCACCAGCATAGAATACAGGATGTTTGCCGGACTGGAGAAGGCCAACTTTTATCTCAAGCCGGGGGAGGAGGTGCGTACACCGCTGGTGGCCACAATCTTCTGGAATGGGTCTGATGCCGCCGACGGACAGAACGCCCTGCGCAGGTTTATCCTTGCACATCACTGCCCTAAGGCTCCGGTCAGGACAGTTGGTGGCTTTGACCTTGGCAACCCCGCCCCGTGTACCGGGAATCAATGTCTGGACCAGGATATGGCCCTTGCCACCGTTATGCGCTACAAGCAGCTCGGCCTGGTGCCGGAGGCCTTTGTTATGGAGGAGGGGTGGTACCCGGCTGCCGGCGACTGGTCCCCGGGGGAGGAGATGTTCCCCGACGGGCTCAACCCGGTATCGAATCTGATTCACAGATACGGTTCCAAGCTGGTAGTCCGCCTGGATGTGGAGGAGATTGCAAAGGGTAGCCCGGTGGCAAATAAGTTCCCCGATTACTTGCTGCCGGGTGGCAAGAAGATGGGCTATGTGTTCGATTTCTCCCAGCCAAAGGCTGTGGATGCGCTGTGCAAATATGTGGGCGAAATGATGTCACGTGAGGGGATCGACGGCCTGGTGTGCGATTTCGGCGGCGACCTGTCCCGCTACTGGGATCTTGCTGACGGTGTGGACCGCGCCGGGTTGGTGGAGATGAAGTATGTGGCGGGCCTTTACAGGTTCCTGGATTATATCGCCGGTAAGTTCCCCAATTGCACCATAGATGCCACGGCCGCCGGTAAGCGCCTTGACCTTGAGGCCGTCTCCCGATCGTCCGCAATTGGTTTCGGCCGCGGACTATCTCCGGAAATGGCACAGTGCCAGCTGTACGCCCTGCTTCAGTACATCCCGCTGGCCGGAATGGTGACAATGGACAGCGATCCCTACGGTGCCCGCTCCCGCTTCGGCGGCACGTTCACCAGCAGTTTCAATCTGTTTGGCCGTAATACCAACGGCGGTCAGATGCAGGAGTGTCTTGTGGATTACAATGATGCCGGACGATATCTGCTGTGCGATTATTATCCCCTTATCGGAACTACCGCCCAGCGTCACGACGACCGCTGGATAGTTGAGCAGTGGCACAATCCTGCCGACGGCAGCGGAATTATTCTTGCTATCAGAAGAAGTTTGTCAGAAAATGTTACATTTGCAGCGGCTTTCAAGGGGGTCGATCCCAACGCTCTTTACGAGCTTTACGACTGCGATACCAAAGAGGTTGAGACAGTTCGTGGTTCGCAGCTTTCAGCCGGCTATCGTATCCGCCTTCAGGAGCCCCGCACAACTATACTAATCAAGTATAAACGCAAATGAAGCAGCTAGACGTTAATTTCATGCATCCCGCAGAGCAGATTGCCGTCATCATCAAGCGCATCTACCGCAGCGGAATGACCACCACCTCCGGTGGCAATGTATCAATCAGGGACGACAACGGCGACATCTGGATCACACCTTCCGCCATAGACAAGGGAACCCTCACCCCCAACGACATAATGAGGGTTACCAGAGACGGCGAGATTATCGGTCCTCACAAGCCCTCTTCAGAATACCCTTTCCACAGGGCTATATACAACACCCGTCCGGAAATACGCGCCATTATCCACGCGCATCCTCCGGGATTGGTGGCTTTCAGCATAGCCCACAAGATTCCTAACACCAATATCATTCCGCAGGCCAAGGATATATGCGGCGAGATAGGCTACGCCCCTTACGCCTGCCCCGGCAGCGAGGAGCTGGGCGCCAAGATTTCCAAGGTGTTCGAGGATGAGAAATACCGCTGCGTGATTCTCGAGAACCACGGAATCGTGCTGGGCGGCACCGACCTGATGGACGCATACCAGCGTTTCGAGACTCTTGAATTCTGCTGCCGCACCATCATCAACGCCAATCACCTGGGCGGCATCAATACCTTGACAGATGCTCAGATAGACGATTTCCACCGCCGCATACCGCACAACATTCTCCATTTTATGGATGTGGAGCATCCCAGCGACGAGCGGGACCTGCGCGAGCAGATGTGCACTATGATCCGCCGTTCCTGCGAACAGGGCCTGATGATATCTACATACGGCACCGTCTCTATGCGCTGGCGCGGCAACGATTTCCTGATCACGGCGACCGGCAAGCCCCGCTGGGATATGCAGCGTGAGGATATAGTGCAGGTCCGCGATGGTATGGCGGAGGCTGGCAAACTTCCCAGCCGTGGCGTGGCGATGCATCAGCGCATCTATCAGAAGTGCCCCCATATCAACTCCATAATCACCACCCAGACTCCCAACCTTATGGCTTTTGCCGTTTCCGGGAAGAAGTTTGACGTGCGCACCATCCCGGAGAGCTGGATATTCCTCAAGGATGTACCGAGACTGGCATTCAACGAACATTACGAGAATCCGGACAAAGTAGCGGACATCCTCTCCCATAACCGGGCAATTATCGTCGATAACGATTGCTTTATGGTGACAGGTGACAAGCTGATGCAGACCTTCGACTATCTTGAGGTGGCAGAGTTCAGCGCCCACTCGCTTGTAATGGCTACCGCGATAGGCGAGCTCAAACCCATCACAAACAAGGAGATTGACGAACTTAGAATCGCTTTCAATGTGAAATAATGAAAACATACAAAAAGGCCTCTCTAATTCTTGAAGACGGAACGGTCTTCGGCGGATATGCTTTCGGCGCCAGTCGCCCGGCATCCGGCGAGACCGTTTTTTCTACCGCAATGGTAGGTTACACAGAAACCCTCACAGACCCGTCGTTCCAGGGACAGATACTATGCGTTACGTATCCTCTCATCGGCAACTACGGCGTCCCGCTTATGGAGCGTGATGCAGACGGCACCTTCCGCGGTTTTGAATCGGAATCGATTCACGTCCGCGGCCTCGTCATCGGTGACCTGTCTGTAGATTTCAGCCACTGGAGCGCTGCTATGAGCCTGGATGAATGGCTCCGCAGGGAGGGTATCCCGGGCATCTGGGGGGTAGATACCCGCGCCCTGACGCAGAAGCTGCGCGATTGCGGCTCTATGCTGGGGCAGATTGTGATGGAGGGGGATGAGCCCGCCAAAGAGCTGGACGACCCTAACACCCGTAACCTGATTGCGGAAGTTTCCTGCAAGGAGCCTGTCCGGTATCGCGAAGGGGCGGGGAAGAAGGTGGTCGTGATAGACTGCGGCATCAAGCACAACATCATCCGCTGCCTGATAGCCACTGGAGTCGAAATCATCCGCGTACCGTGGGACTACGACTTCAACGCGGACCCTGCGATGAACGACTGGGACGGCCTTTTCATCTCCAACGGCCCGGGCAATCCCGACTATTGCGGCGCCACTATAGAGCATATCCGCGAGTCGATGGCCTTCGGTCGCCCCATCTTCGGCATCTGTATGGGCAACCAGCTGCTGGCAAAGGCGGCGGGTGCAAAGACTTACAAGCTTAAATACGGTCACCGCGGCCATAATCAGCCGGTGCAGATGGCGGGCACCGAGCGCTGCTTCATCACCTCCCAGAATCACGGTTTTGCGGTGGACGACTCCACCATCGGCAGCGATTGGGAGCCCTGGTTCAAGAATCTTAACGACGGTACAAACGAAGGGATCCATCACAAGAGCAAGCCCTTCTTCTCCGTACAGTTCCATCCCGAGGCCTCCAGCGGCCCTCTGGACACCCAGTTCCTCTTCAGTAAATTTGTCTCAATGCTCTAAGTCGCTATGGATACAACAATCAAGAAAGTGCTTGTTCTGGGCTCAGGAGCCCTCAAGATCGGTCAGGCCGGTGAATTTGACTACAGTGGCAGCCAGGCGCTCAAGGCGCTGCGCGAAGAGGGCATCGAGACCGTCCTCATAAATCCCAACATCGCCACGGTGCAGACTTCAGAAGGTATTGCGGACAAGGTTTATTTCCTGCCCGTAACGCCATTCTTCGTGGAGAAGGTCATACTGCGCGAGCGGCC
>CAMKTW010000025.1 GCA_946415795.1 uncultured Bacteroidales bacterium | reverse complement strand
ATACTCATCCATATTGAAAGTGACGACGTTCTGGAAGGATACCTTGCCTACAGAGCAGAGGTGGATAAGTTCCTTGTAAGTTCCAAGGGGAGTTGAGCCGGTAGGGAGGCCCAGCACGAAGGGGCGCTCTTTGGTAGGACCAAACTTGTTGATGGCATTTGCAATGTACGACGCAGCCCATTGCGACATCTTGCCATAAGAATCTTCAATGATAAGTCTCATAATATTGTGATTTTGATTTTGTTAGTTCGCTTCTTCAAGTAACACCCGAGCGGCCGCCACAGCCTCCGGACTGATATTGCTGCCGCTTATCATACGGGCTATCTCGCTCACCCTCTCCTGCCCATCTATCAGACGGATGCGGCTCACCGCCCCTGACGGCAGATACTCTTTATAAACCAGATAGTGGGCACCCCCCTTTGCAGCGACCTGCGGAAGGTGGGTAATAGCTATCACCTGCATACTGTCTCCAATCTCCACAATCTTACGCCCCACCTTGTCTGCGAGACTGCCCGACATACCTGTATCAATCTCGTCGAAGATGATGGTGGGAAGCGATATATGACGCGCCAGCAGCGACTTGATGCAGAGCATTATGCGCGACAACTCGCCTCCCGACGCTGTCTTGAATGCCTCCGAGGCACGTCCGCTTCCGGCAGAGTCGAACATAAAACGGACACTTTCCGCCCCGGAGCGACCCTTCTGGGGCAGCCGGCTGCACTCTGCGCGGAACTCTGCCTTGGGCATATCCAGTTCGCGGATACTGGCCTGCAGTTGCGCAGACAATGGCTCCAGGACCTTTCTCCTGGAGGTCGAGAGGCGCTCGCAAAGTTCCGTGCAGCGCTTATCAGCACGCTTAACATCCTCCTCCAGCTGAGACTGCTGCTGCGAGAGGGAATCGGCCCCCTCCAGGTCACTGCGATACGCATCCCTTACAGCTATCAGCTCTTCTTCACTTGCGACACCGTTACGGTGCATCAGGTCGTAGAGCTGAGCGATACGCGACTCCACCGCCTGGAGCGCACCCGGTGAAGCATCTATCTTCTCCTGCTCCTCCTCAAAGGTATCGGAAATATCTTTAAGTTCTATGCGGCAGCTCTCCAGCCGCTGTTTGAGTTCTCCCGCCGTAGGACAGCAACCTGCTATCTTATCCAGCGAGCGGCAAAGCTCCTTGAGGCGCTGCTCCACCGGATCGTCGCCGGCGGAGATAACGTCAGAGGCAGTAGCCAGGACCTCCTTAATCTGTCCGGCGTTGGCCATAGTCTTCTGCCTCTCCTCTATCTGAGCCAGTTCGCCCGGCTGCAGGTTTGCCTGCTGGAGCTGGTCGTAACGGAACTGGATATACTCCCGCTCCTGCTCCCTGGCAGAACGCTCCTGGAGGAGCTTCTCCAGTCTGGACTTTAGTTCTGCGTGAGCCGAGTAGGCGTCACGGTACTCTTCCAGCAAGGCGGCGTTTCCTGCATAAGCATCTACCACCGACAGGCAGAAATCTCCGTTGCCCAGCAACAGCTGGCTGTTCTGGGAATGGATGTCGATTTTTTCTGAGGCGAGGTTGCGGACCTGCTCCAGGGTGGCCGGCTCATCGTCTATAAAGACTCTGGAACGTCCCGCCGGAGTCACTACCCTGCGGACTATCGAGTCGTCGAACTGAGCCTCAACCACACAGTTGCGCGAAGCATCCTTGTGCACGGCCGCATCGTAACGCCCTCCGAGCAGCAGGTTGAGCGCACCGAGCAAGATGGACTTGCCGGCACCGCTGTCGCCCGTAATAATGACAAGATGTTCCGGAAACTCTATGTCCAGAACATCTATAAGGGCATAATTACTGATGGTGAGCCGCTTGAGCATGGCACGCCAGTCGCCTTATTCTGCCTCTCTGTATAAGATTTTGCCTTCGCGGAACTCCTCGGTAGCCACCAGAGTAGGCTTGGGGAGTTTCTCATAGTACTGAGAAATCTCTATCTGCTCGTGATTCTCGTTAATCTCCTCCAGCGTCTCGGTATAGTTAGAGAACTCTTCCAGACGCTGGCTGAGTTCCTGCTTGATGTCGGCACCAATCTGGTTGGCGCGCTTTGCGATAATCATTACCGACTCGTAGATATTGCCTGTGGGCGCTGCCAGTTCCGATAAATCCCTTGTTATCGTGTTGTTTGCTACGTTCTTAGAAATTTCCATGTTATATGATTTTTAATTTTCTTTCTTGACAATCTTGCTGACCTTGTTATAGACACCGTCCAGCTCTGCCTTGTGCCTGCTCTGCGGATATTCACTCACAAAGTTGAAATAGTCGTCTATGAAGGTCATATAGCGCTCGCGCTTCTTATCTTCAACGCTGTTGAGGGCATACTTGTAAGAAGCCATTGCCGTAAAATAGAGTATCTCCTCGCGGTACCGGTTGTCTGCATCGTTCTTGAGGACGTTCTTCAGGGCACGGTGGGCAGCCTTGTAATCTTCCATATGGTAATAGAGGCGCGCCCCCTCAAATGCCTTCTTGTCCAGCCGCTCCTCAAGGTCGTCGCTCATTATGCCGCAGCGCTTGGCATTCTCGCTGCCGGCGTTCTCGATAATATACTTGTATATATACGACAATGCTACCTGGGTAGGACGCTGGTCCAACTCCCAACGGTAGGTCTGCTCATACATACAGTCAATCATATAGAACTCGGCATCCTTTGCAAAGGGGCTGTCCGGGAACGACTGCAAGAACTCCGTGAAATTGCTCTGGGCGGTCACATAGTCTTTCATCTTGTAGTTGCTCATACCCCAGTAATACCGTACAGTATCTTCCTGTGGCGCGCCCTGCACATTCACCGCTATGTTCTCAAACAACTGAGCCGCCCTGCTGTATTTGCCATCTTCATAATACTTGAGCGCTGCACGGTACTTATCCCCGTAGTTGTAGCTGGAAAGGAGCTTTTCGAACTGGGAGGAGCACGAAGAGGCCACCGCTATCGCAGCCACAAGCATCAGTATTGAAAGTTTTTTACCCATAGTTGTCAGAGACTCTCCTTTAAGTATTTTTCCGCATCCATAGCCGCCTTGCATCCGCTGCCCGCCGCCACTATCGCCTGGCGGTAATGGGGATCGCATACGTCACCCGCAGCAAATACGCCCGGCACGCTGGTTGCGGAGGTGTCCTCCTTCACTTTGATATAACCCGCCCCGTCTGTCTCAATCCACTCTGCAAACACATCGCTGTTGGGATGGTGGCCAATAGCCAGGAAGAATCCGTCGATATCCACATCAAATACCTCGCCGTTGTTGCGGACCAGACGGACGCCGGTAACGCCGCTTGCATCCCCCAGAACTTCCTGTGTCTGGCACTCCCAGAGTATCTCTATGTTTTCAGTCTCAGCCACCTTCTTCTGCATAGCCTCGGTGGCACGCAGCACCTTGCGGCAGAGGCCTGCCAGATAGGTGGCTTCCTCACAGGCGGTATCGCCGCCGCCAACCACGGCCACCACCTTGCCGCGATAGAAGAAACCGTCACAGGTGGCGCAGGCAGAGACGCCCATTCCGCGGAATGCGCGCTCACTGTCCAGTCCCAGATATTTCGCGGAGGCGCCGGTTGCGATAATCAGGCTGTCGGCCTCAATCTCCTTTGTCTCGTCTATGGTCAACACGAAAGGCTTTTTGCCAAGGTCGGCCTTGGTTACGGCGCCAAAGCGGATATCGGCCCCGAAATGCTCTGCCTGACGGCGGAAAGAGTCCATCATAACATTTGCGTCAACCCCCTCGGGGTAACCGGGGAAGTTCTCTATCATTGTCGTTGTGGTAAGCTGGCCACCTGGCTGCATACCCTCGTAGAGAACAGGCTTAAGACCTGCGCGTGATGCATATATTGCTGCGGTATATCCGGCCGGGCCGCTGCCCACGATCAAACACTTGACTCTTTCCATCTGCGAAATGTGTATAATTAAGCACGCAAAGTTAGTAATTTTTCATTGATGCGCAGTATTTTTGTATTTTAGTTCAAACTTTCTTATATTAATAGGATGAATCCGGGCAAGAGGCAGTATCTGGAGGTGATATTACCGTTGAAATTCAACGGCGGATTCGCCTATTACTATGTGCCGGAGGGGGTTACGGATCCTCTGGAACGCGGCTCCTGGGTAGTGGTGACAATGGTTCACAAGCGATATCTGGCCGTCGTGAACCGATCCGGCTGTCCCCTGCCCGACGGACTGCCCGCAGGGAAAATCCTTCCGATAGAGAAAGTCGCCGGCGTACGTCCCCTGCCGTCTGTTCAACTGGATTTATGGCAGGCAGTTGCAGAATACTACCTCTGCACCGTGGGGGAAGTGTTCAAGAGCGCCTACCCCGCCGCATTCTTTCATCAGACGGAGAAGAAACGGGAGATCAACCGTCCCCAGCCAGCCGCGGCAGCCGCAATGGAGGTTACCCTGTCTGCAGATCAGCAGGAGGCTATGAACAAGATTGAAGCCTACTTTGAAAATGGCAGAAGGACGGTACTGCTGGACGGCATCACTTCTTCAGGAAAGACAGAGATCTACATCCAGCTCGCAAAGAAGCACCTCCACTCTGGAAGGAGCGTGCTCTACCTGGTGCCGGAGATAGCGATGTCGCGTCAGCTGGAGCGGCGGCTGGGAAAAGCCGTAGGAGACTCTCTCCTGGTTTACCACTCAAAGCAGACCGCCCCGGTGCGCAAGAAAATCTTTGACAAGCTTGTCTGCGGAGATGGCAACTACCTGATTCTAGGCACCCGCAGCGCACTGTTCCTGCCCATAGTGAATCTCGGATTCATAATTGTAGATGAAGAGCACGACGCCTCATACAAACAGGATGACCCCGCACCCCGCTACAACGGCCGCGACGTGGCCCTGATGATGGCTGCAAAACTATCGCTGAACACCCTGCTCGGGAGCTCCACCCCCTCGCTGGAATCGCTCTACAACGTAGCGACCGGCAAATACGCCGTGGTAAAGCTGCGGAAGAAATACTACGGCGCAGAAGATGCCCCGGTAACGGTGATTGATATGGGCAAGGTTTACCGGTTGCACAACGCCCGCGGCTCTTTTTCAATGCAGCTTGTCAATATGATGGCCGCCCGCCTCAAGGAGAATCGGCAGGTGATGGTGTTCCGCTCCAGACGCTCTTACAGCTCATTTATTCAGTGCGACTGCTGCGGCGACACTCTCCGCTGCCCCCATTGCAACGTGAGCCTCACATATCACAAATACAACAACTCCCTGTCGTGCCACTATTGCGGCTGGCACGCCCCTTTTGAGACGGTATGCAAGAGGTGCGGCGGGACATACGTCACGCGGGGCAGCGGCACCGAACGGCTGGTCGAGGAGCTGCAGGAGCTTTTCCCCGAGGCTGTAATAGCCCGTTTCGACGCAGAGACAGCCGCGACCCGCACGGCGGAGAAGAAGATCCTGGGTGACTTTGAGAGCGGCGCCACCGATATTCTGGTGGGAACCCAGATGATTACCAAGGGTTTTGACTTTGAAAACCTATCTCTGGTAGCGGTCATAGGTGCAGATTCTATCCTCTCGCTGCAGGATTTCCGGGCCGATGAAAAGGCGCTTTACCTGCTGGAACAACTCCGGGGGCGGGTCTCCAGGCGGGAAGGCACCGGATTGATGGCCATACAGACGATGCAGGCAGACCACCCGGTGCTTCAGGCGCTCCAGAATGGCGACAGGGATGCTTTCCGGGCTCAGATGCTGGAGCAGCGCAAGCTGTTTGGCTTCCCTCCGTACATCCGACTGTTGCAGCTCACGCTGAAAAACCCGTCTACAGAAGAATTACACCACTCCTGCCGCCTGGTTGCCCGGGAACTTACCGCACGCAAGGTGACAGACTTCACCCCGGCCATAGCCCCTGCAGTGGACCGCATCGCCGGCAAGTATATACGCTACATCTGGATAAAACTCCCCAGGAATGCCGCCTCACGCTTAAAGAAGGCATCAATTGCAAAGGCAGTGGAGGCAGCACACGCCGCATCGCCGTCTTCAGAGATAATAATCGACGTGGATCCGCTATAGTATGACCGGGACAGTCTTTGACATACAGCATTTCTGCACTGGAGACGGCCCCGGTATCAGAACCACCGTATTCCTGAAAGGGTGTACGCTGCACTGCCCCTGGTGCCACAACCCGGAATCGCAGTCATTCCGGCCAGATATTATGCTCAATACCACCTTGTGCATAGGCTGCGGAGCCTGCGACGACGTATGCCCAGCCGCCGATGCCAAAGGGACGCTGGCCCGCTGCGAAACGCGGCTTTCAGTATGCACAGAGACCAACTGCCTGGCCTGCGCTGAGGTCTGTCCCACTGGATGCCTGGAACTTGCCGGAAAAAGGGTTTCAGTGGAGGATGTCATCAAGGAAGTTACACAGGACGAAGCCTATTATCGCCACTCCGGGGGCGGGATGACCCTCTCCGGCGGAGAACCGATGGCCCAGCCCCGCTTCTCCAGAGAGCTGCTGGAGGCTGCACGGAAAGCCGGGCTACACACTGCTGTCGAGACCTCCGGCGACGGACGTTTAAAGGACTTTATGGCAGCAGTTCCACTTGTGGATCTATGGCTCTGGGACATCAAGATGATGGACGCTACACTTTACCGCGAACTCACCAGCGGCGAATTGGAGAGGATGCTCACAAACCTGGATGCAGTCGCGTCAAGCGGAGCCGACATCCGCTTCCGGGTGCTGTATGTGCCGGACTTCCACGACCGGGAAGGCGTAGCACAAGCCACTGCATCGCTGCTCAGGGCATATCCTAAGTGCGAATGGGATGTCATTCCCTATCACCTCTTGGGTAACGCCAAGCGGGAGAAACTCGGACTCCCCGACCTTCGTTTCCGGGAACCCGGCACCGAAGAAATATCGCAGTTCACCGCCCTTATTAGCTAGCCCTTTACTAAGCGCAACGGGCAAAATGACGTGGCACCTACAAGCCTGATACAAAAGACATTACAACATATCGCTTGCGTAAAAATGCGCAAGCGAAAGTTAGGAAATCACTGATAATCAGGCAAAAAGATGCCACGAGACAGTGAAAATGCGAAGTGTCACAAACTAGCAGACCTGCTGGGTGCGCTGGATAATCATATCCTGCCACTCTTTGCAGAGGGTGGTGAAGCGGGCAGACCAGCCGGAGACACGTACCGGCAGGTTGGGATACTTCTCCGGATGGCGCTGCGCATCTATCAGGGTCGCGGTATCCACCACGTCGATATGCATATAGAAGCCCTGCTTCTCCCGGAAGGTCTTCATCAGGCCAACCAGCGCCTTTATTCCGTTCTCGCCCTTGACAGAAGAGGGCAACACCTTGAGCTCCAAGGTAGCGCCGCTGGGGCATTTTGAGAAATCCAGCTTGCAGAATGAGTTCAGGGCAGATGTGGGGCCCTTGCGGTCGGTGCCGGGGGTCGGCGAGCAGTTGGTGGCCAGGATGTCGCCTATGCGGCTCCCTTCCGGGGTTGCCCGGCGCATCAACCTCCAGTCCACCTCGCGGCCAAAAGTAGAAATACCACACGGACGTTTGACACCCTCGCGCTCCTTGACCTCGGCCACAATAGCGGTGTAATCGTCAAAGACGCGGCACATCATAGCGTCGGCTCCGGAATCGTCGTTGCCGTAGAAAGTGAAGCGGTTCTGGATGGTGCGGCGCAGCCCTTCTGAACCCTCCCAGTTGTTGCGGAGAATCTCCAGGAACTCATCCAGGGTGAGAAACTTGTCCTCGTAAACCAACTTCTTGAGCACCAGCAGGCTGTTGGCAGTGTCGGACACGCCACCGTAGTGGATGCCCTGCATAGTGTATTTAGGGCCGCGGTTCCAATAGTTGCGTCCCTTCTCAAGACACCCTTCCGCAAAGATGGACGCCATAGTGTTGGGGAGCCAGTCAGGGGCGCTCAAATCGCGGTCAAACCACTCCTGGAGGCCGTCAATATCCTTATGAAGATTGGCCACGAACGCAGAATACAGCGATTCGAAATCGGGGTAATCGACTTCAGGATCCTGATCATCATAAAGATGCAGCGTGCGGCCCAGAACCTCAACCATATCGGAAGGATGATAGGTAAAGAAGGTCTTGCCGGGGATAATGGCTTCCCAGCATCCGTCGTTGGTGAATTCGCGCGCCTCGTCCAGCGGATAGCCAAACTTAACCAGCGCATCTATCACCACATTCTCGCTGTAAACCGATACTATGCCGCCGCCAAAACGCTGAACCTCCGCGACACGGCGGAAAAGCTTCTCCGGAGTCTTGTCGCCGAGGCGCACCGCCACCGGCCAGTCGCTGATATGCAGCTCCTCCACGATATCGAGCACAAGATATGTCACTTCGTTGGTAACTTCGCGGCCGTCCTTGTCGATGCCGCCGAGAATAATATTCTGGTAGAACTGTGCGTCGCCGCTATTGATATGATAGCCAATCCATTCTGTGCCTTTGATCCAGAAATGGGCCAGGATTTCACGGGCCTCGTCCAGAGTCAGGATCCCTTTGCGGAGGTCTTCTTTCAGATAAGGGCCGAGCATCTTGTCAATACGGCCCACTCCGGACCAGTTGCCCATCAGGCGGTTGAAAGCGTACATACTCCAGAGCGACTGCACCGCTTCGCGGAACGAACGGGGCGGACGGTCGGGCACCTGCTCCAGGGTATCGATTATATCCTGATAGAATTCTTTACCCTCAGGAGTACCCTCGCCGTCGCGCATAGCAGCAAGCAGGTCAATGTTGCGCCTCTGCCAGATGTCTGCGGCATCCAGAGTGATGAGCGCCGCCTCGTTGATATCCCGGCCGCGCTCGTCCAGGGTACCGGAAGCGAGCCTGTCACGAATCTCCTTGCGCAGGCCGTCGTAACCTATATCCATAATGCGGCCGAACTGGAAAGTGGTGTGGTTTGCGCCCCACTCGTCAAGGATGGGAACCTTGGATTCTGCGCTCTCGATCAAAGTGGCGGAGCCGACAATCAGCTCCCCGGGCAATATCCTGAGCGGAACGTTCTTTGCCACGCTCATCGCAGCCGCCGCAAACTTCTTCTGCGGAGTCAGACCTGCATCAAGCTCACACGGCCAGTCCACCCGTGTCATCGTCCTGCCAACCTCACCGGAAAGGCCCAGCCATGCCAGCTCGTGGGTACGGTCGCTCAGGCGGCGGGGGATCTCCGGCTGCCACGGGCTGTGCCAGCTCTCGTAAAGGTTGCGCTTATCCTCCTTGGGCATCGCAGATGACTGTGCAGCGCCGGCAGCAGTGGGTTTCAGACCCAGCATCAGAGAGCCCAACCCAAGGGAAGATACCTTAAGGAAGTCCGCACGGGACATTTTCGAAGAAGATTTTCCGCTCATAATATCAGGATGTTACAATCTTCAAATATAACGAAAATTTTTCAAAAGTCCCAGCGCCATTCGATGGTTCCAGGACTTTTCTCATTAATCTTGCAGCTCTTTACAACGCTAGCAGGTAATCTTTGAGGTCGGAGTCGCTGGCGTCCATCATAGTATAGACACGCTCCTTTTCCATCCGCTCGCGGAGGGCGGCGGGGATTTCGGGCCAATGGCCGACTGCCTTCTCTATGACCTCGCCGAACTTGGCGGGGCTGGCGGTTGACAGCCAGTAACCCTCTATATCATAGTATTTTGCAGCAAGATAGCCGACGGCGCTGTGAGGGTCGCTGATGTAGTCGTATTTCTCCTCGATCTCGCGGATTGCATCCAGTATTTCTGCATCTGTGGCGGAGAAACCGACTACCTGAGTGCGCAGGTTCTCCACGTCGCCGTAGAGCCACATCATCCGCTCAAAGTTGCTGGGAGCACCGACATCCATTGCATTGGCAACGGTACGGACAGAAGCGCGCGGCTTGTAATCGCCTGTGATAAGGAATTCGGGCACCACGTCGTTGGCGTTGGAAGCAGCCACGAAACGCCTTACCGGCATCCCCATCCTGGCCGCCAGCATACCGGCGGTGATGTTGCCATAATTACCGCTGGGAACCACTATGTCAGCCGCCTCGCAGCCGGTGAAAGCACTCCAGAGGCAGTGAGCAAAGAAATAGTAAAAGCTCTGCGGAATCCAGCGCAGCAGATTGATAGAGTTGGCGCTTGTGATACGCTTGCGGGAACGGAGGTCGGTATCGTTGAACATCGCCTTGACCAGACGCTGGCAATCGTCAAAATTGCCGCGCACGCGAAGCGGATGGATGTTGCCGCCCAGGGTCGTCATCTGGGCCTCCTGCAGCGGACTCACCTTGCCGTCGGGATAGAGGATAACCACATCCACGCCCGGCACGTTGTAGAAGCCTCCCGCAACGGCGCTGCCGGTGTCGCCGCTGGTAGCGGTGAGAATAGTGAGGCCGTCGGTAGCGTTCAGCCGGCCGGTCATCTGCCCCATAAAACGGGCTCCGAAATCCTTGAAGGCGAAGGTGGGGCCGTGGAACAACTCCAGCGCCCCCTTCTTCTGGTCGAAGAAGTGGAGATTGATATCAAAATCGTATGCCTTGCGAACCACATCTGCGATGGTGGCCTCCGGCACATCGTCAAAAATCAGCCCTGCAAGATAACCCGCCATATCGGCATAGGAAACCTCGGCGAGCTCGCACACACGCCTCATATCCACCTGCGGAATGCGCTCCGGCACAAACAGCCCGCCGTCGGGCGCTAACCCCAGAAAGGCAGCGTCGGCTAAGGCAAACAACTTTTTGGAAGCGTCCCTTGTACTGTAGAACTTCATACCGGACTATCCCTCGAAATTATAATCGGCCAGGGTGCGGGCACCCCGGTTGGATATCTTGGAGACGTATATCCTGGAATCTATGTTATACTGGAGGAAATGGGCTTTCATCACCTCTCCCACCTTGTCTGCAAGGGTCATATTGTCGCAAAGGGCAAATACGGACGGGCCTGCACCGGAGATGTTCATAGCCAGCGCACCGACCTCCAGCACCTTGTTGCGGAGTTCGTCAAAGCCGGGGATGAAGTGCTTGCGGTAGGGTTCCACCACTACGTCTTTCATAGAACGGCCTATAAGGGCGACATCACCCTCTGCAAGGCCGGCCACCAGACCTGCCACATTGCCCCACTGCTTGACAGCCAGACGGAGCGGGATCTCCTTGGGGAGCACTTCGCGCGCCTCGCGGGTAGATACCATAATGTCAGGATGAGCCACGGCGCAGCAGAAGCGGCCGGGAACCGGGAGGCGGACCACATCCAGCGGGTCATAACCGCGAAGCAGCACCACTCCGCCCAGAATGGAAGGGCCTACGTTGTCTGCGTGAGGAGTGCCGCCGCTGATGAGTTTTTCGCCCTCCATTGCAAATTCTACCAGGCGCTCATCGGTGAACGGATGGTCAAGCAACTCGTTCAGGGCATAGACTGCCGCAGAAGAGGATGCCGCGCTGGAGCCGATGCCGCTGCCGGGAGCAATCTTGTGCTCTACGGTAACCGTGATGTCCATAGGGACTCCGTAAGCTGCCACGAAAGCGCGCACCGCAGGGGTAATGACGTTCTGCTCTATATCATCCGGCAGGGATTGCTTGCTCTTGTTGATGATTTTCAGGTCGTCACCTTCACCGATCTCTACTGACAATACATCGCCCACAGCGTCGAGAGTCATACCCATAATGTCGAAGCCACAGCCCATATTGGCCACTGTCGCCGGCGCAAAAACTCTGATTTTTCTCATAGGGGCGAAAGTAGATTTATTTTTCATCAAATGCAAGATTATTGTACTTTTGCGGCATGAAAAACACCGCAATAATGCTGATTCACTGCCCTGACGTGCCGGGAATCATTGCAGAGATATCTAATTTCATAACCGTCAACAACGGTAACATCGTATATCTGGACCAGTATGTAGATCACGCCAACAACGCATTCTTCATGCGTGTGGAGTGGGACATCACAAATTTCCTCATCCCCAAAGAGCGCATCAAAGAGTATTTCGATACCCTATACGCCCAGAAATACGACATGCAGTTCCGCCTCTATTTCGCTGAACAGAAGCCGCGTATGTGCATATTTGTGAGCAAGATGTCACACTGCCTGTACGATATGCTTTCGCGCTGGTCAGCCGGAGAGTGGAATGTAGATATCCCTCTGATTATCAGCAACCACGAAGACCTGA
>CAMKTW010000024.1 GCA_946415795.1 uncultured Bacteroidales bacterium | reverse complement strand
TGTAATGTGGCGCTGCGGCTTATCTCAAGCTCGGCCTGTGGAAGTCTCATTGTGTCTTAATGCTAAATAAAGGTTACGCGAGTAGGTGAAAAAGCCCACCGACTGCCCCAGCGCGAGCACCCAGTCGTGCCGGATGAAGGCGTATGAGACAATCACCGCCGAGCCGATAAGGCTGATAATCCAGAAACCGGCGGGGAGCAGGCTTTCGCCCCTCTTGCGTGAATATATATACTGATAGATGAATCTGAAGGTGAAAATGACTTGCCCGGCACATCCGAAGATAATGAGCCACGCCGGGATGCCTTCGTTCTGGAAAAGCCGCTCAACGGTGCCCTCGTGCGTCAACATAAGTGTGATGCCCGCCACCGGCAGCAAAAACAGGATGGTCAGAACCGGATACCTGATTGTTGATTTGAGACCCGCCCAAATCCCTTTTGCCCTGAGGTTCCAGATGTATATGTAATAACTGATTACCTGACCCAGCATAATGGCGAAATCCTGCCGCAGCCAGCCGTAGATGAAAAACAGCATCGATGCAATCAGGCTCAGCATCCAGTAGATAGCAGGCGATGCGACCCGCTTCTGCTTCTCTGAGATAATCCATTGCACAATCATTCTGGCAGAGAAGAGCCCCTGGGCGAGTAATCCGAGCGAATATATGAGCCAACTGCTGTCCATAGAAATATGCCGCAATTTACGGCAAAAAAAAGAATCGGTCAAAGTACTGACCGATCCTTTATTTTGTTAAAGGTTGTGCTTAATTATTTGGCAGCATCAACAGATGCTTTACGGAAGTCTTTCATAAGCTTGCTGATGTTAAGAGCAGCTTTGCGGGCACGGGTACCGGCAGCTTTGTTGCCTTTTTCTACCTGAGCGGCAGCATTCTTCTGGAAAGCTTCAATTTCAGCATTGATCTGTGCAACGAGTTCTTTCATAATAAAAATAGTTATTTGGTTAATAATTAGTAGATTGTTTTTCTTGATTGTGAAATTAAGCCAAAAAAACCACAAATGCAAAAATTTGTGTTAAAAATCGCATTTTATGGTGTATCTGCCATAGTTTCTGTCGTTTTCCCACAAATACAAGTGGGCATCTGTACGGAAAGCAGCCTTGGTATCGGCGGCCGGTTCGGTTACCTCGGGCAGGGCTGGATACGAACCGTGAACAATGTGGTGCAGGCAGGCTGCGATATTGTCCTCAGTGGCGTCAAAATCGTGATAGAGATCGTCGGGGCGTTGGTTGTCAGGAATAATCCCGGTGTCGGGGATATTCTCTCCCAAGCCGTTGGCATTATAAAAGCAGATAGGGAGGAATACATATTTCAGCCCGCTGTAGTCCCCCCTGTCGTACGCTGCAAGATGGGACGGGTACAGGAATACGTACATCCCGTTTGGCTTGCCGTAGGTTATATTGCCTACGTGGTGGACATCTGCAAGAGGCTTGAGGCCGTTGAGAACCATTTCAGAGGCGGAAGCGCTCCCCTTGCCGGTGATGAAATACAGGTGCTCGAATTCTGGAGAAGATGGTTTGCAGGAGAAGTGTGTGCCTGAATTCTTGGCCGATTCAATATCTGATATCGCCTTCTCTGGTGAAACAACCTTTCCCTCTATGTCATAAGATCGTTGTTTTCTGTTGTGGGTGCGTTTCACATAAACCTGTCCCCTGGCTCTCGAAGGGGCGAGGTAACTGACCAGAAGATTGCTTGCCCTGCTGTCGCCGCCGCCGTTGTAGCGCAAGTCCAGTATCAGGGTCTTTACACCCTGCTTCTTGAAATAATCCATCGCCTCTGTTATATCGTCCATCATAGATTTGCCGGTAATGTCATTGTCGGCCTTGAAGCTGAGGTAGTTGAAATATCCCACCGGAGCAGTGAGGCCGGGATAGTCTTTTGCAGTGAAAACTCTGGTGGAGAGCCCGGGGCGTACAAGCAAAGATTCAGCAGCAGTTATGGATGCCTGGTGCGTTTGACCTCTTGTATCCTGGAATGTGAAAAGGTGGGGCCGGGTTGTGCTGGGAGCGTTGAAGATATCCTGGAAGGCCTCCCTGTCAGTCTTGATCCAGTCTTCTGTGGTCTTTCCGTCAATTCCGGTAATCTTCCAGCCGCGCTTTACGCCTGCCTTGCCAAATGGACCGTCCGGATAGACCAGGCCGGCATAGACGCCATAATCTGCGTAATAATCTATCATCTGTCCCACCATTACGCCGTAGGTCCCATATTGGACTCCGCTTTCATCGTCTATATATGACTTGCCGTCGGTCATCCAGCTCCAACGGTCTTTTTCATAGAGCAGCGAGTAAAAATAATCTTCTATGCCGGTATCGTATGTGAACGGCTTTTTCACGAGCGACTCGCTCCAGTAATAATTCTCGCTCATAATATTGTCCCGGAGATAGGTCAGGGCCTTTATTGAGGCCTGGCGGCGCTGCTGCTCTTCATAGGTATCTTCCGGTTTTACGCAGGATGATACCGCGACAAGGGTCAGCACATATACCAGGACTGTTCTCAAGAACTTTGTCATATCCTATTCTTTTTCTTGTTCAACTATAAACACATCTTCACCATCTTCCTGAAAGTAATAGTTTTCGCGTGCGAACATCTCCAGGGTATCCTTGTTGGAGGTGAGTTGTTTAATCCTTTCGTCCGTGGTCTTTATGGCTTGTTTATAATAGAGCTCCTGCTGCTTCTGGCGTCGGATTGTATTCATACTCTGCAGCATCTGGTGCAGGCTTGTGCGACTGTTGAAAAGTATCAGCAGCACGAACACCAGCATAGCTATGAAATAATTGTTCAGCAAAATCCGCACGGCAGTGCTCTTTGCCTTCAACCCGGATATCTTCTCTTTTGCTTTTTTGAAAACTGACATATTCACAAATTTATTAAATTTGAAACAAAAATAGCAAGGCGATGAGTTATTATTTGCCCTCCTGGGCCCAGTGTCTGATTCTTGTGGCGATTTTTTTTGCCGGGTCGGTGGCTGCGTCGGCAATCTTCCTTTCCGGCATTGATTCGTCTTCGTTGACCTATGCCGCCACTATGCTCCTGCCGCTGCTGTGGGCTTTTCTGATGTCCCGCAGGAATCAGGCTGCAGGTTATGGCTTTGTCCCACTGGACGAGCCCCGGCGGGGCCGATTCGGTTCAATGCTCCCGCTGTTTGCCATTGTGATTGTGGCGACTCCCTTCCTGGCTGCGTTGATAGAGCCGGCGACCGCACTTTTCCCGATGTCAGACCTTATGCGGGCAGCCTTCGAGAAGATGTTTGATACTTCAAGACCGGTGGATACATTTATCGCCGCCTCCATACTGGCACCGCTTTGCGAAGAACTGCTGTGCCGCGGCCTGATCTGCCGCGGTCTCCTTTCCCGTAACAAACCCTGGGTGGCAATCGTGGTGTCGGCCCTTATCTTCGCCCTGCTTCACGGCAACCTCCAGCAGGGTACGGCCGCATTCGGCCTGGGCATCTTTATGGGCTGGATATATTACAAAACCCACAGCCTGTGGGCGACCATTGCAATCCATTTTGTTAACAACACCCTCTCGCAGGTTATGATGGCCCTTTTCCCCAACCTGCCGATAGATGCTACTTATGCGGACGTGATACCGCAGCCGTGGTATTCTGTTTTCCTTATTGTCAGCGCGCTGATTGTAGCCGCATCCATTTATCTCATTAATCGTAACTACAAAGATGAACAAAGCATTATATCCTTTAAGATTCGCCCCGCTGCAAGTGGAGAAGCGATGGGGCGGGAATGCCCTGAAGAATAAACTGGGGAAGAGAGCCGCTCCCGGCCAGGAAGACCAGGTTGACCTGGAAAGCATCGGCGAGTCGTTTGAACTCTATGAGTTTGGCGAGGACCACAGTTCTGTTATTGTGAACGGATTCCTTGCTGGCAACAGTATCAGTGATATTCTGGAGACCTACCTCGGCGACCTTGTGGGGGACAATATATATGACTTTTTCGGTAATCAGTTCCCGCTGCTTGTCAAATATCTGAACGTGGAGGGGCGCCTCTCGGTGCAGGTGCATCCTACCGACGAAGTGGCGGCTGAACGCTACGACTGCCTGGGCAAGAACGAATTCTGGTATGTGGTGGACGCCAGACCGGAAGCAAAGGTCTATATGGGGCTGAACCGTGACAGCTCCGCATCGGAATTCTACCAGAAGTGTCGCGACGGCTCTATAGTCGATATTATGAACGTGTATCATCCCAAGCCGGGTGACTGCTTCTACATCAAGGCTGGAACAGTGCACGCCGCAGAGGGAGGCATCGTGATTGCGGAGATTCAGGAGAACAGTGACGCCACGCTGCGTCTCTACGACTGGGGCTTTGAGAATAACCCCGCCACCCGCCGCGAGATGCATCTGGACGAGGCGATAGATTGTATAGACTATGAAAAGTACAAGGCCGCCGAACTGTTCCGCCCAGCTGCAGTGGCCAAGGGGGTGGTATGCGACTGCAAGTGGTTTACCATCAGTGTTCTGCCTCTGGGTGAGCGTTATGAGGCTGACCCCGACAAATTCAACAGTTTTGTGCTGTATATGTGTACTTCCGGAGCCGCGACCCTCACCTGGGAGGGTGGAAAGGAGGAGATTGCCGCAGGTGACACCGTCTTGATTCCCGCGGCGATGGGGGCGTATTGCTTTACCCCCGCACCGGGTGGAGCCAGCCTTATCGAGGCCCACATCCGGAAGATAGAAGAAGAAACAGACGAATATTTAGAGAAATAATCCGTATGGCTGATTCTACCAGACTGGACAAGTATCTCTGGTCCATCAGGGTTTTCAAGACCCGCAGCGACGCTACCGATGCCTGCCGCGGCGGCAAGGTGCTGGTTAACGGTCAGGACGCCAAGCCTTCGCGGGAGGTTAAGTCCGGTGATATGATCCAGATCCGCAAAGGGGCGGTATTGTACCAATACAAGGTGTTGCAGCCCATAGACCGGCGCCAGGGGGCTGCCCTTGTGGAACAGTATGCCCAGAACCTCACTCCGGAGAGCGAACTGGCCAAACTGCACGCTCCTCACGAATCGTTCTTTGTGGTGCGGGACCGGGGTGCCGGACGTCCCACAAAAAAAGAGCGTCGCGAGATGGACACCCTTTATTCTGCCTTGGAAGAGGAGTTCTCTTCTGAAGATTTTGACTGATCTGCCGCAGGGGGAGCACTCTTGCGGTTGAATCTGGTCATAGCCCTGTCGGGGCCTTCAAGTACAAAACACTTGATGGCCTCGATTGCGTTATTGAGCACATCGGGAAGCATACGCTTCTCCTCCAGCAACAGTTCGTGGAGCACAAAATCTACCTGCCCGCCGGGGGCGAAACCATTGCCGATGCCCAGCCGCAGACGGGCATACTGATTGGTTATCAAGTGATAATCGATGCTTTTGAGGCCGTTGTGGCCGCCGTCGCTTCCCGCTTTCCGGAGCCTCATACTTCCAAAGGGGAGGGCCAGGTCGTCCACCACCACCAGCAGGTTCTCCGGTGCTATCTTAAGATGCGCGTACCAGTAGGAGACGGCTTTGCCGCTTAGGTTCATATAGGTGGATGGCTTAAGCAGGTGCAGGGTGTTCCCCTTGAGCCTGACCTGGGCCATATCACCGTAGCGCATCGTGGAAAAAACAACATTGGATGCCATAGCAAAGGCATCCAATGTCATAAAACCCATATTGTGCCTTGTCATTGCGTACTCGGGGCCGATGTTTCCCAGACCCACTATGAGATACGACGCAGCCACGGCACAACCGCTTTAAGGGATTACTCCTGGCTCTCTGAAGACTCCTCTGCTGCAGCTACCGCGTTGCGGGTAGACAGGCAGGAGCAGATGATGGTCGCCTTGGGATTAACGATGGCGATATTGTCAAACTTGAGGTCACCTGCGGTGATGCGTTTGCCGATTGCCAGGGGAGTTACATCTACAGTGAGGTCATCAGGCAGATCTTTGATAAGACCGCAGATGCGCAGTTTGCGACGGGATACCTGGAGTTTGCCACCGGCGCGTACGCCAACAGAATTACCGGTGATAATGACGGGAACCTCAACGACAACAGGTTTGCTCTCGCTGACTGCGAGGAAATCTGCGTGAAGAGCCTTGTCGGTTACGGGGTGATACTGAACCTCGTGCAGGAGTGCGGTGATTTTCTGACCGTCAACATCGAGATCGACGATGTGGCAATAGGGGGTGTGGGTAAGGTTCTTGAGCTCTTTCTCATCTACTGCGAAAGAGATGTTCTCAACGCCGTTGCCATAAACAACGCAAGGGACTTTGCCGGCTACGCGTACCTCGCGCACGTCAGCCTTACGTCCAACGGTCCTCTTGGAACCGGAGATAGCCAAATGTTTCATTAGTGTTTGATTTAAAATGTGTTACTCAGCCTGCGGCAACAATCCGCAGGCCCCATCGCACCAAAATGCCAGGGGCATTTTCTGTCAGGGACGGCAAAGATATAAAAAAAATCCTTATTCGATAATTTTTACCTTCTGATTCCAAGCAAGTTGTTTGTAATATGCATTCAGCTTGGGATACTTGTTGCTGGGGATGTAGCAGCTCAGTCCGCTGTAGTGTAACATGCCCACCCCCAGAAACTTCTCAGTGGTGTTTTTATAGGGCACGGCAAGATTCAGCTGGGCGGTGAATTCCGCAAAGCTCTCTTTGGGGGCAAACTGCTCAAAGTAATGTGAGAAATCGAAGAAGAAATCTTTACTGGCCCTATAGAAGTAGTGCTGTACGCCGTTGCGGTAGATGCCGCTCATTGCCACCCGGTTGTCATTCACTATAGCGGCGCAGATCTCCGCCAGGCGGTCCAGTTCGCTGCACTTGGTAAGGCCGATTGTCCCGGACTGCAACTGCCCGCTCTGCCCCTTGTAAAGCTCGTAATACTTCTGGCAGATGGTCTCAAGGCCCTCACGGCCGGGGTGGTTGAACAACTGGTCCAGGATATCAGGGTAAGGAAAACCTGTGATAAGTATTTCGGTAGGGGAGCCGATTACCCAGTCGCAGCAGTTGCGCAACTGGTATGCAACCTCTATGGTGCCCATATAGCAGCAGTCCAGCAAGGCTGACTCCCAGTGGTATCTTCCCAGTTCTGTTGCAAAGTCCCTGATGTCAATCTCGTCGTAGGTGGGGGCGTCGTAGCCTATGCTCTCGCTGATTCTCAGGCGTGACAGTTCAGAGACATCACTCTCCCCGGTCGATTTGGAACGGACCCGCAGCATAACGGATTCTTCTCCTCCGCCGTCAAAGTAACTGACGGGCATCCAGCCTGTTCCGTGAGAAGAGAACAACAGGCAGCGGGAGGTCGGCTTGCAAGTCTTCTCTGCAGTTGCCAGCACCTCGGCAAATGATTCCGGGGTGCAGCAGTTAAAGTCTTCGCCCCAATTGCGGATAACCTCCTTCACCACCTGTCCGGAACGGTTTGAATAGTATCGGGAGAGGGTGGCTTCGCTGCGGAGGGATGAGGTGTTGATATCGCGGTTCTGGAAAAATACCAGCAACTCCTGTTCCCTGGATCCCTTGGCCGGCACATATCCGCTGAGCATATCGGTAATGTTTCCGTCTGCGTACGGCGAGAGGGCAGATTCTGTAGCCGCGATATACAGCAGCACCATCCGCTTCTCGGAGGGTGAGGGGGTGCACCACTCGCTGCACCCGGTGGTGAAGACAAGCGTTGCGGCTGCCAGAAGGATATATAAGATGCGCTTCATCAATTTGCAAAGTTACAAAATATTCTCTTTGAGGCAATAATCGTGCCCGCTACAGATGCCCTCTATCGTGGCTGCCGCCGCAGGGGAGAACTCTCCGGAGGTGAAGAACTGCCAGTCGCCGCCGCTGCGGGGAGTATCCTGATAGATCTTGTCTGCCTGACGGGCCACGGCGGGGGCCGGATTTACCACCTTTGCACGCCCGGCGGTAATCTTCTCAATCTCTTCTGTAAGAAAAGGGTAGTGGGTGCATCCCAGCACTATGTGGTCGGCACCGGCGGCCAGCATCGGGTCGATATAGCTGTGCAGCAGGGCCGCTGTCTCTTCACTGTGGATGCGCCCCTGCTCCACGGCCTCGACAAGGCCGTAGCCCACCTGCTCAATCACCTTTACATCCCTCTGTGCGGCAGCGTATTGAGCAAGTGTCTTGTGGTAGAGTTCCCCGGTGAATGTTACTGCAGTGGCCAGCACCCCGACCACCCCCGTACGGGTGTTGAGTATTGCCGGTTTGATGGCCGGTTCCATCCCCACGAACGGGATGGGGAATGTCTTCCGGAGGGTGCTGATTGCCGCGGCGGTGGCGGTGTTGCACGCCACTACAATCATATCGGCACCCTGGCTGATGAGAAACTTGGAGATAGCCTTTGCTCGGGTGAGTATGAACCGGTTTGTCTTGAGGCCATAAGGGCAATGGCGGCTGTCGGCAAAATAGAGGTAGTCACCCTTCACGGGGAGGGCAATCATCTCTTTGAGGACGCTCAGGCCGCCCAGGCCGGAATCGTATATACCTATCATTGCTTTAATTGCGCATTATCACTTAACCACCGCCCGTATGGAGAAGGAGAAGGTGCGTGGAGCGGCGTGAAGGCGGTACGGCTCCCGCGGCCAGCGGCCCCAGGAATCCTCTCCCCCGACACCCATCTGTGCCAGGTCGATATTTACATATGTCAAATCGCCGGGCACGAGGTCCATCGAGTGGCGCGCCTCGCCCGCCTGGGTATTGCTCTTGTTTTCGCGTTCCGGAGTGCCGTGCTCCATACAATCCAGCTGGCTTATGGAGAAGGGCAGGGCGGAGGCGGAGAATTCGTTGTCTGAAGCTATCTCCAAACCCCAGCCGTAGTAGTTCAATATCTTAAGGTATCGCATTCCAGTGTGTGTGCCAGACTCCTGCGGCCTGACATATCCGTAGTGATACTGGTCGGCGACACGCTGGATGTAGCGTCCGGTCAAAGCCGCAGAGTTGCGGTCGCAATAGTTCTCCCAGGGGCCTTTGCCATAGAAATCAATTGTGTCGTAGGGTTTGTACATAGCAAACTTCATCCCGTAGCGGAACAGGTCGGGCAGCGAACTGATGCCGCCGGCATCCTCCATAGCCATATTCACGTTAACCACACCGGAGGGAGCGACGTCATACCTGATTATTATCCTGGCTTTGCCGCCGACAGGCTTGTAGGTGGCAGTGAGAGTCCAGCCGTCATTCTGGCCGCCGGCCTCAAGGCTTTCGAGTTCCAGATTGAGGTTGCGCCAGAGACCCATTACATCGGCATCTGTCAGGCGGGCACCCATATCATTCTCAACCGGAGCCCTTTCAAAGCAGGGGATAAGCGGGTTGGCGAGCAGGCGTACGCCATTTACTCTGTAGTCCGACAAGAATCCGGTAGATTTGTCAAAGGCGGCATTCCATTCATAGTCCCTGAGGGAACCGGCATTGCTGGTAAGGCTTTCAGAGAATATGCCGCTCAAAACAATCGCGCTGTCAGTCTCCTCTTTCTGAACCGGGGTAACAGCGCCGCCGGCGCCGGAACCGGCAGCCGCCTTGCGGCCTTTCTTTACAAGAATCTGGTCGTACGCCACCTCTGTGGCAGCAGGAAGCAGGCCGTCACGCTCTTTAAGTACCCACGATACGTTAATGAAGATATCTCCGTATGTCTCCATCTCCATAATCTCCTTAGCCTGCCTTCTGGTAACCGGCAGTCTTACATTGACGGTCTCGCCGGGAGCGGCATTCACGTTTTCCAGGGTCCCGGAGCAGATGGCGCCATTTTCATCTACAATAGTCCAGTGCATGGTGTATGCCGACAAGTCCTTGAAAAACTGCTCGTTGTAAATGTCCAGAGAGAACGGGAACTTACCGGCGGAGGTGTGTATATTCTGCATCTGATAGCGCATTTCCCAAGCGTGGGGATGCCAGCTGCGGTCGGCCGCAACTATTCCGTTGCAGTTGAAAGAGCCGTCACTTGCATCGTAGCCGTTGAAGTCGCCGCCGTACACAAAGTATTTGCCAGAAAGGTTGTTGGCCGCCAGTTCCAGAGCCTGGTCGGCAAAGTCCCAGATAAAGCCGCCCTGGTAGCAGGGGTACTTGCGGATCAGGTCCCAATAATCCTTGAAGCCGCCTCCCGAGTTGCCCATTGCGTGGGCGTATTCGCACTGTATAAGGGGTCTTGTAGGATTCTTTGCGCAATAGTTGGCACAAGAGTCCACCGTGGAGTACATAGGGCATACTATGTCGGTGTTGCGCTCCTCCTCCGCACGCTCATATTGCACGGGGCGGGTGGGGTCGTAACTCTTTATCCAGTCGTAGCAGGCCATAAAATTGCTCCCGTTGCCGGCTTCGTTACCCAGACTCCAGATGATTATGCTGGGGTGGTTGATGTCGCGGTAAACCATACGCTGGTCGCGGATAAGGTGGGCTGCCTTGAAATCCGGCCGCTTGGCAAGCGTTGCATCTTCGTAGCCCATACCGTGCGACTCTATGTTGCCTTCGTCAACCACATAGAGGCCGTAGAGGTCGCACAGGTCGTACCATACCGGGTCGTTGGGATAGTGGCTGGTGCGCACGGCGTTGATGTTGAGCTCTTTCATTATGCGGATGTCGCGGATCATATCATCCTTGGAGACTATATAACCGCTGTGCTCGTTAAGTTCGTGGCGGTTGACACCCTTGATCAGGACGGGCTTGCCGTTCACCAGCAGCTGGGCATCCTTGATCTCCACGCTGCGGAAACCGAAGCTGATGCTTGTGCTCTCGGCGAGCCCCTTGGATGTATATGAAGAGACATTGAGCTTATAAAGGTTGGGAGTCTCGGCGCTCCAGAGAAGGGGATCGGTCACAGAACCCTTGCACCTGGCAACCCCGCCGCGGCCGGGCTTGAAACTGCCAGAGGCCACCTCGTTGCCTTCTGCATCAGATATCGTGTACTCCACCTTCTTGATGCCCTGGGTCACGGTGGCTTTTATGTTGTATTTGCCGTTCATATCGGCAGAGATGTTGACATCCTCCAGCCTTTCGGCGGGGCGCGAATATACGTACACTCCGCGGGCGATGCCGGTAAAGCGCCAGAAGTCCTGGTCCTCAAGATATGTTCCGTCGCACCAGCGGAATATCTCCAGGGCAATGGTGTTGACTCCGGCGTGTACCGCCTTGGAGATGTCAAAGCGCGCCTCCAGCTTGCTGTCTTCGCTGTAGCCTGCAGGATGGCCGTTTACCCAGACCCGCACATTGCTGGTGGCACTGCCTATGCACAGGAAAACCGGCCCGGGGGTCCAGTTCTCCGGAATTACGAATGTGCGTCGGTACTGCCCCACATAATTGTTCTCAGTTGGTGGATAGGGGGGATTGTTCTTATAGTGTCCTCTCCAGGCATAGCCGATGTTAACGTAAAGCGGTTCGCCATAGCCGTTCAGTTCAAGCAGGCCGGGCACCGGCATCGTATCCCACGAGGAGTCGTCAAAACCGTCGGCCTCAAAGCCTTTGGTGCGGGTATCCGGACTGTCGCACCAGTGGAATTTCCATATCCCGTTCAGGGAGAGCGTCTGCTGCTGGCCGGTCACGAAAGCAGCCCGCATCGGCAGGCGGTTCTCTTCATACACATTGGGATCCTGCCACGGTTCAAGTTTGGTCTTTTTCGCTGCAGATAAGTCAAATACGGCCGCCAGTGCCACAAAGAGCAACAATAACTTCTTCATAAACGTCACTTATATTATTCCAAATGTACTCAATAAGTACGATAAGAACAAAAAAGCCGTCCGGGATATTATCGGACGGCTTTTCTGAAGAGATGACCGGCAGCTGTTACCGCTGGGTCATTCGTTCGTAATCCTCCGCGGAGGTTACGATGAGTTTCTCATACTCCCTCTGGCCGGTACCGGCAGGGATGAGGTGACCGCAGATCACATTCTCCTTAAGGCCTTCGAGCATATCGATGCGGCCGCGGATGGCTGCATCACCCAGTACCTTGGTGGTCTCCTGGAAGGATGCGGCCGACATAAAGCTGCTGGTGCGCAATGCGGCGCGGGTGATACCCTGCAGCACCTGGTTGGCGGTTGCGGGGTTGGCGTCGCGCGCAATCACAATCTTCTTGTCCTGACGGCGGAGAATCGAGTTCTCGTCGCGCAGGGCGCGTACTGAAACTATCTGGCCCGGATGCATCTCTGTGGAATCACCGGCGTCGGTTACGACCTTCTTGTCAAAGATGCTGTCGTTCTCGTCGATGAATTCCCACTTGTCCACCAGCTGCTCGGTGAGGAACTTGGTGTCGCCCGGATCCACAATCTGAACCTTGCGCATCATCTGGCGCACGATAACCTCAAAGTGCTTGTCGTTGATCTTCACACCCTGCATACGGTAAACGCTCTGTACTTCGTTCACGATATACTCCTGAACGCGTACAGGACCGAGGATGGTGAGGATGTCGCTGGGGGAGATGGCGCCGTCGGACAGCGGCATGCCGGCGCGGACGTAGTCGTTCTCCTGAACCATAATCTGCTTTGACAGAGGCACGTTG